>JABJPQ010000420.1 GCA_018663815.1 Halobacteriovoraceae bacterium
ATTATTTTTGTATTAAAATTAAAGTTAATACTTAGCTCTAGTGATTTATCATCGAAAAGATCTGTGATCTGCGTGTTGATAAGTTTATCTTTGTTGAATCCGAGGATGCTTTGAACAGCATTGTTTGATTGTTTGATGATTCCATCTTTATCAATAACAAAAAGCATTTCTGTCATCGAATTAAAGATACTGGAAAGATAGGTAGCATTCTCATTAATTTTAATTTTTTTAATTTGATTTAAGGAGATTAAAAATCCATTTAAAGCAAATAAAAGTGGAAAGATAAAAATACCAAATATATGTACTCGTTGAGAGAGTACAACTTCAGTAATATCTTCCACTGTAAAAGAAAGGCCAAACTCGTTGATATCGAGAGAGATGAGGACAATAGGAAATAAAGTTCCAAAAATGAACCCAAGCCCGGTAGAGAAAATATGCATTTGAATTTTATTAAATTTCAATTTTAAGTACTACCTTTAATTTTTTATTATTTTCGATATTAAATTTAGTATCACTAAGAATACCAAAGGCTTTTTTGTTTTTTGAAATATTTCGAATAATAGATAATTCACTTTTTAGTCGAAGAGGAGGTTTCATACCTGTTCGTAATGTTTCTTCTCCCCAATATTCCTCCCATCTAAAAGTATCCATATTAAAAACACCCTTGAGAATGTGAGGGAACGAGCTACCATCAGGTAAAAATACTTGTATTTTATTTCCGCTATCCCAACGTTTGATTTTTTTTAAAATAATATTTTTTGCTCGTTCTAGTTCAATCGCTGGTTCAGTATTTTTGGGGTGAACAACGAAGTAAAACGTCTTTGCACTTGCAAGACTTACTTGAGTAAAATTAATTAAGGAAAAAAGTAAAATAATTATTTTCATATCTATCTCTAAAACGTAAAGGCTAACTCAAAAGTAATTTTTGAGAAATCTTTATTCTTGTTATTGCTGTCTTTTTTTATTTTATAATCATATAGTTGATAATCGAGTTTTAATCTTTTGTTACCAGAGATAAGATGATTAACTCCGAGTATTTGTCGGTGATAATCATCGTCCTGATCGACATCGACATCAATGTCAGCAAAATCATACCGATAAAAAAACTGCCATGATCCTTGTCTGTAAGATGGTTCTATATAATAACCTTCGCCTTCTAAGTTATCTTTGAGGTACTCAATAGTAAGGTTAAAATTCTTCCACTCTGAGTGAATATCTATTGCATTCACAGTAGTATATTTTTTATCGGCACGGCGTGTATTATGATTACTAAAGGCAATATGTTTTTTATAGGCAAATTCATACTCGAGCCGAGCTCCTCCTACGAATGGAGTTTCATCGACAGTTGGGTTAGACCCCCCATAAACTTCATATAATAATCTTTTTGATCTACCCCAAATTGATGTGCCAGAAAAAGTTCGAGAAATCATATTATTTCTTAAAAAGAGGGCACGATCAGTACCAAGTATAACCGGTTTGTAATGAGTTCTATTCATATAACCTATTGGGCTAAACATCAAACCAGCTTTAATATTCACCAAGTCACTCTTTTCATAATTTATCCAGGCGCGCTCAAGCTTAATTATATCTTGGTGTTTAGTGTAAAAGCGATCAGCAGTATGCTTGGTTGCCTTATCAAGTCCAGACTCATGCTCGATTTCAACTTCATTAAAATAGGTCCACCTATCAATCAGTTCTCCTGATATAATGAGTTCAGTTTCAATTTTACGAAAACTATTTGCTGATTGATTTGAGTTAATGCTCTCAGCTTGAAATATAAAGTATCCACCTAGGTTTAGGCGTTTAGAGTTTAAGATGCCTATCTTCTTTGATTCATTAACTTGACCCTTTAATATTGATATCTCTTCTTCCAGCACGAGCAGTCGGTCTTCCACTGAGGTAGCGTGTAGGTTTACAGATATTAAAAATAGGGTACTAAAAAGAAATGCTTTCACGTTAAATTGATCCTCAAGGTTACTTTTATTAATTGTAGCTCAGAAGGTAAGGAGGTGAGAGCAAGGGTTATTTTTTCCGCTTAATTAAACTTAAGCCGCTTGATCCGGTGGACCTGTAAGGCTTTCAATATATTTATTAGCTCCATCATGGATTAGCTCAAGTAATTGGGTTTGGTTTAAAGGTTTTTGAAAACAAATAATAAGTTCGTCCTCTGCAACAATTTGACCTGAAACCAAGTTAAAGTGCCTTTCAATTTTATAGTCAGGATAGTCGCCGTTATAAAGAGTCACTAGGTTTGAGCTAAAACTAGAATCTACCACATCTTTGAAAAATTGTAGTTTTAGGCCGGTTCTTGAGATTGTAATTACTTTAAAGCCCTTATTACCTATTAATCCACAAATATTATAAATATGACTTTGAATTCGCGGGGGACGATATTTTTTTTGAAAGGCTCTTTTACCAATATAGATCAAAGTAAAAATATATGCTGCACTTAATATAATAACAACAATCAAAATTGGCATCTCTTCCCCCAATAGTTATTGCTGTTATTATAGCATATAAAATAAATATTTAAGTTGCTGTTATTACTACTTAATAGTGATAAATGAGGCATAACTCCAAGTGAGATCTCTTGCGCCTAACATATGTCCACTGTATTTATCTAGCTGCTCATCCATTCTTCCGCTTGGGCCCATGTGAGTTTTAACTCTTTTGATAAAGGCATTAGCTTCCATTCTAATCATTTTTCTTGCTTGCCCAACTTCGATGTATGAAAGCTTAGATTTTTTAGAAAGGCTTTTGCCAAGAATACGAGTATAGAAAAGACGATTATTATTATCTAGTTGAATAAGAGATTTTCCAGCTAAAACACGATCAAGCTTAAATAAATATTCGGCCATAGCGTTAGTTAGGAGAAACCAAGGATTTCCACCGTAATAACGATCTTCTGGGTAACGTCCAATCGCTGCACCTGTAAACGAATTATTGATAGGGTACACTTCTTTGAATCTTCTAACTAGTGCTTCAAAGGTTGCTATGACTTTTGAATCTGCTGGCCCATAATTTTGGCCAGGAATCCATGAGTGGTTTACGGCCAAGATGACGGACGCATCTAGATTTTCATGTTTATAATCTAAGCCTCCAACTCGATCAAGAGTTGTTGCAATATATCCTCTATTAGATGACCAATGGTTTTCTAGTTCAGAGTCTATTAAAGTTGCTTGGTGAAAATACCAATTTGAAGCATGTGCATCGTTTAGCTTCATCGCAAGTTTTGCTCCAAGACGCATTGCTGTTCTTTGTGCCATTCGGGTGTAAAAATGATGACCTTTTACTTCTTCCCAAAGATCAAAGTCATGATTTTTCCAGTTGGCAGCTACATACTCAAGATCTCTTTTGATGACAGAGTTTGCTGGTAATGAGCTGTGATAAAGCTTTTCTCTTACAAAATCAAGTTGACCATTTTCGATAAGTTTAAAAGCGTATTTAATAAGAGCAATTGATCTAAGGGCAGGTCCATCATTTTGAGGTCTTCCCCATGGTCCCGTAAAAGAAGTTCCGTCAGCATTATACTTAGGTTCACCTAAGCCAGTTAGGCTAAAAATTGTTTGGTGATGATTAACAAGCGAAATATAGTTGTTGAAAAGTTCTTGTTTCTTACTTCCAAAATCAATCGTTTTATCAATTGCTTGCATAACTAAGGCAGCATCTCGCACCCAATGATAATAATAGTTAGGGTCTGTCTTAGAGGGAGAAGCAACAATAAAACCTTTAGGGGTATCATTTCTTGAGATATTTTCGAGTAGAAAATTAAGTGATTTTTCTTTCTGAGCTTCAAACCAGTCAGAACTTTGTGCGTTACCAATAGAAAAAATAAGTGTGCATAATAGAAAAAATTTATTCATGTCGTCATACCCTTTGATTTATTAAAAGAAAATTCTATACAAAATTTATTAAAATGCAAAGTAGCTAGATTTTTAAATAATACTTTACCTAAAGTCTCGGATAGTGCATATTTTCAGGCGGTCACACACAAAAGAGATATTACATGCAAAAAATTAATTATGAGCTTATAGCACCTTTAACAGGAGTTTTATTGAGTCTGTCAGATGTTCCTGATCCTGTCTTCTCCGAGAAGATGGTTGGTGATGGCTATGCTATCGATCCAATGTCTAATCAGCTTTTATCACCTGTAAAGGGGAAGGTTATTCAGATTCCACAAACCTGCCATGCAATAACGATTGAAAGTGATTCAGGTGAACAAATTTTAATGCATATTGGGATTGATACCGTCAATTTACAGGGTAAAGGTTTTGAAGCATGCGTTAAAGAAGGGGATATTGTTAATGTAGGTTCAGTGCTTTTGGAGTTTGATCTCGATTATCTTGCTTTGCATGCAAAAAGTTTAATTACACCAGTTTTAATTTTAAATAATGAGGGGATATCAATTCAAAGTGAATTTGAGCTGGGAGAGATTATTTCTCCGGCTGATAAATTATTTAGCTACAGCAGTGAAAGAACGACCTCACTAAAAAAAGACTTAGATCAGTATGATGAAGTTATGGGTGAATTTATTGTCATGCAAAATAAAACGGGGCTTCACGCAAGACCTAGTGCTAAAATTGTAACTTTAGCTAAACAATATAACTCTGAAGTTTATTTGGTTAAAAATAATAAGAAGGCTAATGCTAAGAGTTTAGTGGCCCTGATTGGATCAGAAATACTGTATGGGGATAAAGTCCAAATTAGTGCCATAGGTTCAGATGCTCAATTAGCAGTAGAGACTTTAAGTGCCTTAATTAAAAATGATATCTGTGAAGCCGAACATTCAGCTCCTAAGGTTGAAGGTAGCTTAAAAAAAGAAGTAAGAAATATTGAAAATGTTTTTAGTGGAACCTGTGCAAGTAATGGTTTGGCCGTTGGAAAAGTTTTCCAACTGGATAAAAAAAACATTGAAGTTAAATATATAGACTCAGAGCCTGAGTGTGAAAAAAATCTTTTTTTTGATGCTTTGAATTTGGCTAAAAAAGATATAGCTAAATTAGAAATGCAGTTTGCAAATCAAAATACACTTAACTCAGATAAAGCAAAGATTTTCTCAGCTCATATTGAAATCTTAGATGATCCAACTTTAGTTGAGTCGACTTTGGAGAAAATTACCAAGGGGGCAAATGCTGCTTTTGCATGGAGTGAAGCATTTAATAAAGTAGTTACTAGTTTTAAAAACCTCGATAACGATCTCCTTGCGGGCAGAGCGAATGATATTGAAGATGTTGGAAGAAGAGTTTTAAAGATTTTAATTAAAGATGAAAGCCTAGATGTTAATTTTGCGACTATTCCAGAAAATAGTATTTTAATTGCTGAAAATTTAACACCTTCAGAAACAGCAAAGTTAGACAAAAATAAAATTAAGGCTTTTGCAACAATCAGAGGTGGAAGTACTTCACATGTGGCTATCTTAGCTCGTTCATTAGATATTCCAGCAATTGTTGGAATACATGCAGATATTTTGTCTTTAAGCACAGGAACGGATGTTATTGTCGATGCTAGCTGTGGTGAAATTAAAATTAATTATACCGAACAAGAGTATCATGCAGCGATCGCTCAAATAATTGCAGAAAATGAGAAAAAAATACTATACGCAAAAAATGCGCATAAGCCAGCATGTACAACTGATGGAATTCAAATTGAGGTTGCGGCCAATATTGCAAACCTTAATGATGCAAAAAATGCACAATCCATGGGGTGTGATGGAGTAGGACTCTTACGCTCGGAATTTTTATTTACCGGAAAAAAACAAGCTCCAAGTATTACTGAGCAAACAAAGGCTTATCAAGACATTGCAGACGCATTAAAGACAGAAAAGAAAAACCCTCTTGTTATTCGCACACTAGATGTTGGTGGAGATAAGCCTTTAGCTTACTTACCAATTGATGAGGAAGAAAATCCATTTTTAGGTGAAAGAGGTATACGGGTTTCACTGAATAATAAAGATATCTTTAGAGATCAATTAAAGTCTATCTTAGCGATTAAGCCACTTACTAATATCCATATTATGTTTCCAATGGTTTCTGATTTAAATGAGCTGTTGGAGGCAAAACAAATTATAAGTGAACTTGAACAAAAGTTAGGGTTAGAGAAGGTATCCGTTGGTATTATGGTTGAAGTACCGGCAACGGCACTGATGGCCGAAATATTTGCAAAACATGTCGACTTTTTCTCTATTGGAGCGAATGATCTTACTCAGTATGTAACAGCAATTGATCGAGGCCATGTAAAACTAGCGAATATGGCCGATGGATTAAATCCAGGTGTTTTAA
>JABJPQ010000060.1 GCA_018663815.1 Halobacteriovoraceae bacterium
ACAGAGGCAGGATACGTGGGGGAAGATGTTGAGAATATTATTTTAAATCTATTACAGTCTTGTGATTATGATATTGAAAGAGCTCAAAGAGGAATTGTTTATATCGATGAGATTGATAAGATTGCTCGAAAGTCAGAGAACCCATCAATAACCAGAGATGTTTCAGGTGAGGGTGTTCAGCAGGCTCTCTTAAAACTTATTGAAGGAACAGTTGCTTCAGTCCCTCCAAAGGGAGGAAGAAAGCATCCTCAACAAGAATTCTTACAAGTTGATACAAAAAATATTCTTTTTATTGTGGCCGGAGCTTTTGTTGGTCTAGATAAAATTATTGAAAAAAGACAAGTTAAAAAACCATCACTTGGTTTAGCAGGTAAAGCTAAAAAATCTAAAAAGCCTGAAAAATCTGCGATAGAAACTTTAGGCGGAATTGAGCCAGAAGATTTATCTCGCTTTGGATTGATTCCAGAATTTATTGGACGTCTTCCTGTAAACGCCATGTTGGAGGAGTTAGATGAGTCTGCTTTGGTTCAAATCTTAACAGAACCAAAAAATGCTATCACAAAACAATATCAAAAGTTGTTTGACTTTGACGGGATTGAATTAGAGTTTGAAAAAGCGGCGTTAGAAGAGGTTGCTCGGACTGCGATTAAGAAAAAGACGGGAGCCAGAGGGCTTCGTTCTATCTTAGAGCAAACGATGCTAGACGTGATGTATGAGATACCTGCAAACGATAAAATTGGAAAATGTGTTGTTACTGAAGCTTCAATTAAAGGTCAAGAACAACCAAAGTTGATTGAAGGTGAGAGAAAAACAATTGATGGCTTAGATAAAGATGCAAAAAAAGTTGAAACGGCTTCATAAGCTATTAATTAAAAATTAATTATGAATAGGCTCCTTTATTAAGGGGCTTTTTTCATTTTAAAATCTAAAAAATACTAACAATTGAAAAAAAACAGTCTGAGTGTAAATAATCTTTAAACATAATATTTACTTGTAAATTAAATGAACTATGTCATTAGTGACATCCTCTTCTTTAAAAACAGTGACTTAGGGGTATCAATTGCATGTTTCAACTATTAAATAATAAATACTTAGGAGAATTTTACCCTTAGGGTCCAGCCTTGTACTTAATTGCAATCAATGGGAAAATTTAAATAAGATCCAAGTTGTCCACTTGAGTCAGGGATGGATGAAGCGCAGGAGGTGCTATGCCGGACGAGAAATCAGAGAACACAAAAAATTACCCATTACTACCACTTAGGGATGTTATTATTTTCCCCCATATGGTTGTTCCACTTTTTGTGGGAAGGGAGAAGTCAATTGCGGCATTAGAAAAAGCGGCTAAGAATGGAAATGAATTATTTCTTGTTACGCAAAAAGATGCCAGCGTTTTAAATCCTGAGAGAGATGATGTCTACGACATTGGAACTGTTGTCAGTATTATTCAAATGCTAAGGTTACCAGATAATACTGTGAAGGTATTAATTGAAGGTAAGCATAGAGCAAAGCTCGATACATTTGAATGTAAACCTGAAGGGTACTTTGCAGATGTTACAAAATGTGAAGATCAAGCACAGTCAGAAGTTTCTTTAGAAGCAACTGTAAGATCAGTAAAAAATATATTTGAACAATATGTAAAACTTAATAAGAGAATACCTCCTGAACTCTTAATGAGTATTTCTTCAATCACTAATCCATCTCGATTAGCAGATATCATTGTTGCTCACTTAACAATGAAAATTCCTGAGAAACAACAAATTCTTGATGCTTTAAGTGTAGAGCAGCGCTTGCAATTATTATTAGAAAAAATGCAAGGTGAGATTGAAGTTATAAATGTTGAAAAGAAAATAAGATCACGTGTTAAAGCTCAAATGGAAAAATCTCAAAAAGAGTATTACTTAAATGAGCAAATGAATGCGATTCAAAAAGAGCTCGGCAATAAAGAAGATGGCAAATCTGAAATTGGTGAAATGGAAGAAAAACTCCAAGCCAAAAATATGCCAGCTGAAGCTAAAGAAAAAGTAGAAAAAGAAATTAAAAAGCTTAAGTCTATGTCTCCAATGTCTGCAGAATCGGCAGTTGTTAGAAATTATATTGACTGGATGGTTAATCTTCCTTGGAATGAGTATACGGAAGATGACAATAGTGTAAAACATGCTAAAGAAGTTTTAGATGATGAGCACTTTGGTCTGGAAGATGTCAAAGATAGAATAATTGAATACCTTGCGGTGAAAAATCTTGTTGGTGATAATAGCAAAACAGCAGGTACCATTCTCTGTTTGGCCGGTCCTCCGGGAGTAGGGAAAACCTCAATTTGTAATTCACTTGCAACATCTATGGGAAGAGAATTTGTTCGAATTTCTTTAGGTGGAGTCAGAGATGAGGCTGAAATTAGAGGACATAGAAGAACCTATGTTGGAGCGATGCCAGGAAAAATTATTCAAGCAATGAAAAAAGCGAAAACTGGAAATCCGGTAATCCTTTTGGACGAGATTGATAAGATGAGTTCTGACATGCGTGGAGATCCATCTTCAGCGATGCTAGAAGTGCTTGATCCAGCTCAAAATAAAAACTTTACTGATCATTATATTGAAGTTGAATACGATTTATCTAAAGTTATGTTTATTATGACGGCGAATGATATTTCAAAAATTCCTGGGCCATTAAGAGATAGAATGGAAATGATTCATATTCCTGGATATACTCCTTTTGAAAAATAGCAAATTGGTAAAAGATACTTACTAAAAAAATCTATTAATGCTCATGGTTTACAAGAGTACCCTGTAACATTATCGGATAAAGTTTTGATGAAGGTGATAAAGGGCTACACTAAAGAGGCCGGAGTTCGGAACTTAGAAAGGCTTTTAAATACAGTTTCTCGAAAGATTGCCACCGATGTTGTGATTAACGATGTCGATAAAGGTAAGAAGTATAAAGTGACAGATAAAGCGGTTGAAAAATACTTAGGGCCTGTTGTTTTTGAACAAACAGTTGTTGAGGGAGAGTCACAGGTTGGACTCGTAAATGGTTTGGCATGGACCTCTGTTGGTGGTGAGCTTTTAAATATTGAAGTTGTCACTGTTCCGGGAAGTGGAAAAATTCAAGTAACTGGAAAGCTTGGTGATGTTATGCAAGAGTCGGCTAAAGCTGCTTTAAGTTGGGTGCGCTCAATTAGTGATCTGATTCACGTCGATCATAAGTGGTATAATGAGCATGATATTCATATTCATGTTCCCGAGGGAGCGACACCAAAAGATGGACCTTCTGCAGGTGTTACTATGGCCACGGCATTAACATCGGCCATTGCAAATATTCCGGTAAGACAAGATGTTGCTATGACAGGAGAAATCACTTTAAGAGGCCGAGTTCTTCCAATTGGTGGCTTAAAAGAAAAGCTTCTTGCCGCTAAACAAGCAGGCATTAGTACTATTATCATCCCAGCGGTGAATGCTAAGGACCTGGCAAAAATTCCTGATGAAATTAAGTCTGGCCTGGATATTCACCCAGTTGCTGATGCTCATAAAGTACTTCGATTAGCGTTAGAGCTAGAGAACCCGGAAGACTTTATGAAAGATCGAACTTTTACAGTGCTAGATGGCGAAAAGAGCTCCGGTCGAGACCAAGCAGTTGCTAACTAGAAAATAATACTATTAAGAATGAAGAGAGAGGGCTTATGTCCTCTTTTTTTTGCCTTTTTCTAAATATTAATTGACAGTTTTTTGATTATTCACTAAATTACATGTTCAGAATAAAAGTGGGCGTTTAGCTCAGCTGGGAGAGCG
>JABJPQ010000175.1 GCA_018663815.1 Halobacteriovoraceae bacterium
CCACGTTTTTTTAACCAAAAAATCGAACAAAATGATCCTGAAAAGAAAATACCTTCAACTGCTGCAAAAGCTAAAAGCCTAGTCGCAAAACTAGCATCATCAGAGTAGATCCACTTCATGGCCCAATCTGCTTTTTTCTTAATACAAGGAATATTATCAACTGCTTTAAAGAGGTAGTCTTTTTCTTTTTCATCTTGGATATATGTATCAATTAATAGTCCATAAGTTTCTGCATGAATATTTTCCATCGCAATTTGAAAGCCATAAAAACATCTTGCTTCAGGAATTTGCACGTCATTATAAAAACGAAGACATAAATTTTCATTTATAATTCCATCACTCGCTGAAAAGAAAGCTAAAATATGTTTAATATAATGTCTTTCATCGTCGTTTAATTTTTTCCAGTCTTCCAGGTCTTGATAAAGGTCTATTTCTTCAGCAGTCCAAAATGATGCCATAGATTTTTTATACATTTCCCAGATGTCATCATATTTAATGGGTAATAAGACAAAGCGGTCGTTGCTTGGCTCAAGAATAGGTTCATTTACAGACATAGTTTCTCCTTAATCCGTGTGCTGTGTGTAGGATTTCAACTTACTAAAATTAATATTTTTATGAAATTTCTCTCATGTGTTCCTCCTCGGGATTTTCTTGACTAAAAGGATCTGGCTTGGTGATGTTTCACCATACAGTTGCGGGACAGCTTCGGAATTAAACCGAATTCACTCATAGTCTTTGTGTTCATTAAGAATAAATAAACTAGAGGATCATGCCAAGAAAAACTTTCTTACAAAAGCTGATATTTTGGAATATGTCGTGGTATCACCGGCTTACAAAATATAAACACCACTATATATAGTGGCCATGTCAGAGCGCCAAAATAGATTTATTTTACGCACACAACTTCATCCTTTAACTTTTTAAATAAAATATGTATGATTTATTAATGACACACTTTAGATTTTTCACCACACTTTTAACCATGGCCATGCTGGCTTATGGAGTTCTTCAAATTAAAACATATCTTGGAAAAAACTTCATAAATAACGAAACCCCTGTCAAGCAAGCTTTAAATAGTTTTTTGAATGGTGAGGCAAGCTTAAAAGATTAGTAACCAATAATTAAAAGCACTCAAGGCAGCACCAGAAACAACAGGGATGGTGAGGTTGTCATCGATATTAAATGCACTGAGAAGCTCTGAGAGAGCACCGATAATTGATCCAAAGAAGGCAAAGATAATAATATTGGGAGACTGAATATTATTGAGCCAAAAATAAACAAGGCAAACAATAAAACAAACTAAAAAAGCCGTGATTGTTCCTTGCAAAGTCTTATTCGGAAAAAGTCTATCTCTTCCCAAATAAACGCCTGCAATTGATGCGGCAGGATCAGCAAAAATAAGAAATGAGATGGCCAAGATAGCAATTTCTTCTTTAAACAAAAAGAGACTTAAAGATGCTCCCAGTGCATAGAATGGCAAGCCAGAGAAGCTATACTTTTCAGACCTTCGCATAATTGGTCCAAAGCATTTAGTTAAAAACTCATTTAGCTCAGGACTTTTTAAACGTCTAAAATCCAAGATAAAGCCTAAGCTTGCAACAATTAATGCTACAATGGCCCAGGTCTTAGCCTCAAACGAAAATGAATAATATGAAATAAGACACACCACCCCGCAAAACAAATGCCAAAATCTTCGCATTAAATGTAACTCAGATCTTTTAGCAAGTTTTAATTCGCTCTTCAAAAACAATCCTCTTGTTTAGCCTTAATAGCGGTATTTTCCTTTAAAAAATCTATTTTATTCATATAATATATATAAAGTCACTTATTAGTATATTTGGCCATTACACTATTTTTAACAAAAAAAGAATTTTATGAATCTGAGTGATCAAATAAACAAAGCAGGCTCCCTGCTCTCAACCCAAAGAAAGGCTAAAATTTGGGCCGTTGGTGGAGGAAAAGGTGGAGTTGGAAAAAGCCTTGTTACGGCAAACACATCAATCTGCCTAGCACTTATGGGCTACAAAGTTATTGTCGTAGATCTCGACTTAGGTGGTGCTAATATTCACACCTGCCTTGGGATTAACATTCCTGAAAAAACTCTTTCCGATTATATTTCTAAAAAAGTTACCAGTATAAAAGAGCTGCTTGTTCCAACTCCTATTAAAAACCTTCAGATTATTTCTGGTGCGCAAGATGAACTTGGGATAGCAAATCTAAAACAAATGCATAAAAATAAAATTTTATCTAAGTTAGGTGAGCTTGATGCTGATTACATAATACTCGATCTCGGTGCAGGAACAACTTATAATACGTTGGATTTCTTTATTAGTGCTGATAAAGGAATCCTAGTTATTTTACCGGAGCCAACCTCGATAGAAAATACTTACCGTTTTATAAAGTCCGTATATCATCGCCGACTTAAGATGATAGAAGAGCTACTTAATATTCAACCACTTATTAATCAAGCAATGAATGCAAAGATGTCAGCTAGTCAAGGTCCTCCTGCTGACCTTATAAAAAGAGTTATTGAAATTAATCCCGAAATGGGAATGAAGTTACAAAGAGAAGTAAATAAATTTAAGCCTCAAATAATCATTAACCAAATTAGAAGCCAACAAGATATCGATATTGGTTTTTCAATCCAAAGCGTTTGCAAACGCTACTTTGGAATAGATATGAACTATGTAGGTTACCTCGATTATGACTCGACAGTTTGGCAATCGATCAAGAAAAGAAAGCCACTCCTAATGGAGTATCCTAACTCAAGGCTTGTAAACAATTTTGATCGCATCGTTCATAAATTACTTGAACTAGACTAAGGACTTTTTGCATGACACAGGAAGAAAATAAAAATTTTTACGATATTTTAGAAATTGCAACGGATGCGACACTGCAAGACATCCACAGCGCATACATTCGTTCTAAAAGTGCATACGCCCCAGATTCATCGGCAATGTACTCATTAATGTCCCCAGCTGAGTGTCAATTAATTCTAGAACAAATTGAAGATGCCTACTCTATTTTGGGAATCCCTGAAAAGCGTAGAGAATACGATATAGCCAGAGGATTTAATCAAACAAATACCCCAAGAGGTTTTGTAGAGGAAATCTCCAAGAAGCCAGACTATGCCCCTCATAATACTTTTAACGAATCTCTTACTGAAAGAACTCTTGACCTAAACGAAGTCATCCAAGAAAAAGCTAAAAAAGAAGAATTTAAATATCAGCAAGAACACTCTCAAAAAAACTTGGCCAACGTTTCTAAAACTCAAGCTTTTAGTAAATTTACCCTCAACTACCTCACTGACCAAAATTTTGAACAAGAAATAGAAAACTGCTCTGAGTACACCGGAAAATTTCTCAAAAAAATTCGTGAATACAAAGGTGTTCCAGTTGAGAGGATGGCCGAGATGACCAAAATTTCAAAAACATATATTCGAAACATTGAGGCCGATGAATTTGAGAAGCTTCCAGCAGTAGTCTACACCCGTGGTTTTGTTTACCAATACGCTAAGTGCTTAAAGCTAAACTCTGACCTAGTAGCAACCTCATATGCAAATCACTTAAAAAATCTTAAAAATACAATCTAGATGGATCAACCAGAAGAAAGAACTCTTCTCATCGCTAAAGACGATCTGCAAAAATTCAAAAGGCTTGATGCATTCTTAGCCTGCTCTCTTCCTGACATGAGCAGAACCCTTATAAAAAAAATATTTTTAGAGGGACATATTACATCAAGTCAAAAACTCGAATTAAAAAAAATGCCACCTGCTGGAACTAAAATCACAATCATTCTCCCCGCTCCCGCTCCTACCACGATAATACCGCAGGATATTCCACTCGATATACTCTATGAGGATGAATATCTGCTCATCATAAACAAACCGGCCGGTCTTGTCGTTCATCCAGCACCGGGTAACTTCGACGGAACTCTTGTAAACGCAATCCTCTTTCACTGCCATGATTTAAAAGGTATTGGAAATGAAATGAGACCTGGTATTGTCCATAGACTGGATAAGGGCACTAGCGGAATTATGGTGGTAGCAAAAGAACAAAAAACCCACGAAGGACTAGTAAGGCTTTTTAGCACTCATGATATTGAAAGAAAATATCAAGCTATATGCCTCGGAACCAAGCTTCCACCAAAAACAACACTGGAA
>JABJPQ010000633.1 GCA_018663815.1 Halobacteriovoraceae bacterium
AAAAAAGCCCGGATTCGTCTGGGCTTTTTTTTGCCTAAAAAGGAAAATACTGGTCAAATGATATTTAGTATATTTATTTATTCCGCACTAATTTTTTTACTTCTACAAAGCCAGAATGATCATTACTGATACAGCTAAGATTATAGAGATTGAGAATAATGAGGCTAGGTGCTTTAGATTGATTAGGTTGTTCATCTTTTTTCCTGAATTTGCTGGTTTTAGTTAGAGATGTTGGGCCCACTTTCGTGGGCCCTCATTAGATTAAATAGAATGTTTGAGGTATCAAAGATATGCTAGCTTCCTTGCAAGGCTTGATTCTTCCATAAAGGTAAATAATAATTTGTTTAAATTAACCATCTTAGTGGCTAGGACTTGGTACCTATGATGACTCTAAGGAGAGATTAGAATCATCATAGGTACAGGTAATATTCATTTTTTTATATTCTTCTTCTGAAATATTACAATTAAGAAAGGATCCATCCATTTTTGAGCCTTCCCATTTATTTATTAAATACGTGCAAGAAAGAAAGTTGCAGTTAAGGGAATTCGTAATGCAAAAATTACAACTTTCAATCTTACACGCAATAAAATTGCAATTTTCAAATTTCGTAAAATTGAAATCACAATTTTTGAAAACACAGTCAATGAATATACATCCAATAATTTCAGTAGCTTGAAAGTGGCAACCATCGAATATTATATTTTCAAATACTAGTTTATTGTATTTTGAACCAGCTACCATTTTATTATTATATTCAGTATTTATGAGCTCAGCATTAGAGATACTGACATAACTACCTGTAATTTTGTTTTCCAGTGTTTCTATTATAGTTGTTTCCATCTTTACCTCGATGCTTGTTTGTCTCAATACCAGTATTACATAGATGACTGGTTGCGTCAAGCAATAAAATTGCATAAAGAAATTAAAATGCATTCCGATAAGGAATACATGATGTTGCAACATAATTGATTGCAACAAAACTTACTAACTATCTAAAAGTAGGTACGGGAGATGTTATGGTGAAGTTTAATCAAGATTTTACGGATATGTTTTTAGGAGTTGTACGCAAGTATATGCAACTGCGAGGGGGATTGTCTCAAAAGGATCTTGCGGTGGGAATTAGCGTTGGGGTTTCTACCATGAGTCGATTTTTAAATCAGAAGACAAAAGACATTGATGCGCAAATGATCGCATCATTAGTTGCATTTCTCAATATACCGTTGCATGAAGTCATTGACTATATTGAAGAGGACTCTACTGAAACATTTAAAAAGATGATTATTTTTTATAAAGAAAGCATAGAATCTAAAGAAAATAGTGAGTCCGGATCAGAAAATGATATTGAAAGTTTCGAACAAAGTTTGGATGAAACAAATTCAAGATATAAAACTTCTGCGACGATAAAGGGAGTGAAAGTGCCTTTTGGTGAAAGAAGGGCACAGACATCAACTAATTTATCTATTAGAGATAAATTAAACCAATTAAGTCCTAGGCAAAAAGGTTTTTTGACTGACTTTTTGGATTTAGATGTTGAAAGTAGAGACTTGATCGTTGATATTGGAAATCAGCTTTTTCGATATTTTAAGCAAGGTCAGGCAGATTTTTAGGAGCTTGATGAAAGTAGTAACTTTCTTTTTTTGCTTATTGATTGGTGGAAATGTAATTGCACGACCAAAGTTTATTGAGGTGTGGTTTTTAAGTATAGATAGAACATCTCAACTGCTAGAGATAATTAGACCAGCATTAGCATTACCTCAATTTGCACAAGCAAGTATCCAGTGTCAACCAATGGGTGATTATTGCTTTGATCCCCAGATTGGATTGTATAAACGAGGTGAGGAATCAAAGGTAAAGGATTTTATCGATCTAACCGAGATCGAGAAGAAACAAAATTATAATTTTTTAGCTCCTCACAAAGGAGTTGAGAGAAACTTGATTGAGTGTGATGAAAATAGTGGTTTTTTTGATATTTTTTGTGGAAAAGCTAAAAAGATTAAATCAAAGGCAAAAATTAAATTAGAGCTTTGGTTTGATACAAGTTCTACTTTAAGACAGATTGACCCTGGAGGGTTTGATAAATTCTGCAAAAGAGAACTTTTCTTAGACACTCTTTCTAAGAGCTGCAGGCTTAACGAAAAGATGAAAGTTTATTACTTTGATGAGTCGAGAAAAGAGGCAGGTAACTTTGAACGAGTCTGTGTAAGTGATGGCCTAAATAATATGAAAAGAATTGTTAGTGATCTTAGAGAGTCAAAAGCAGAGCATGTAATTATTGTTACAGATATTTTTGAAGCAGAAGAATCATTTATAAATGCTATTGAGCAGATGGGAAGCAGTACGATAAAAGGACTAGATAAGCCAGTATATGCTCGCGACTTAAAGAAAGAGATTTCGCGGATACAAAAAATTTGTCAATGATTTAACTTCGGATTACTGGTATACCTCTGGCTATGTTTAATCAATTAATACAATGGTCAAATAAAAATTACTCATATCTTCCATGGCGAGCTAAAAGAAGTGCATACAATACTTTGGTTTCAGAGATAATGCTTCAGCAGACGACAGTATCAACAGTTCAGAACCACTTTAGCCGGTTTATTAGTAAGTACCCAACGATCCAAGCTCTAGCTAAGATTTCAGAAGATGATATCTTACGTGACTGGAAGGGATTGGGTTATTATAGAAGAGCTCGTAACCTGCTTAGGGCAGCAAAAACTATCACAACTGAATTTGAGGGGAATATACCTAGAGACTTTGATCTGTTAAAGAGTATTCACGGGATTGGAGACTATACGGCAAATGCACTTTTGGGAATTGGGCTTAATCAAAGAGCGATAGCTTTAGATGCAAACTTAGAACGAGTGCTATCTAGATTCTATGGAATTAAAGAATACAAAGGGCCAAAACTACAACAAGAAATATATAGAAGGTTCACAAAAAATGAGATTTGTAATGAGATTGATACTGTAGGAGGACGAGCCTATAACGAAGCATTAATGGACCTCGGGAGAAGTGTTTGTAAGGCCAGATCTGCGTCTTGTGAAATTTGTGCGCTTAATATTGAGTGTGTAGCCTTAAATGAGGGCAATGCCTTAGGGTATCCACTGATGAAGGAAGTGGTATCACAAAAACAATTTGATTTGAAATTACTAAGAGTTTTAGTTGAAACTGAAAAGAGTATTCTTGTATATAAAAAAAGTGCAAAGGAATGGCTTTCTGGCCAATATGAACTACCTACTTTTGTGCTATCTTCAGAAGAAGAAAACTTTAAGCAGTACCCTCATGTAAAGTATGATGAATTTTATTTGCTTCCGTCTTTTAGGACTGCAATCACTAAATATAAAATTGAAAATTATGTGATTATAATGAGTGAAAAAGAGTTTAAAGTTTTTAAGGATAAACCCTATGAGAGTCTAAGCCTTGAGGGAGTAAATATGTCTACCGCTTGTGAAAAAACAATAGCGAAATTAGAAGAATAAAACCGAGAAAGAAGTAAGCCGGATCCTGTCAAAGGATCATCATTCATCTAGACGTAGAATTACTCCTACGTTCAAGCACTCTACCCGCCAACTCATACGAGCCGTATCAAAACGCTGGCCTATTTGAGCTTGCACCACATAGAGTTTACCTGGTTTCACGACAGCCGAACTGTACTTGCTTTCTGTTGCACTTGTCCTCACCTCACGGTGGACGGGAGTTACCCGCTATGCTGCTCTATGGTGTCCGGACTTTCCTCCGAGGTTTCCCCCGACGATGATCAGTCTTTCTCGGTATAGATCTTATAGGTGAAATGGCGAGGTATGACAAGTTGCAATGTTTTAAAAAAGTATAAAAAAATGTATAAAGTTAAGGTCAAAGGGGGGCACTTGAGGTTGTTATTTTTTTTTCTATTATTTCCTATAAATTCACATGCACTCTTTCAAAAGATTTATTTTGGTTATAAAGATTCTGATAGGCTTAAGGCTATTAATCTAGACGAAAAAATCATTCAAGCAGACTTTGATTTCAACCTAAATCGGTACGATTGGAGATTTGAGCTAGGGGGAAATGCTTCAGACTCTTATTTACAATCACTATTTTCTTTTCAATCTCAACAAACAATAAAAAATACCTATTCACTTGGGGTTACAAAATCAAGTTTTAAATATGGTACATTCTCTCTTTCTCATCAGCAGTCTCGCTATGATATTTCTAACTGGGAGGCTGCAAGTCTAAGTTCATTTTCCGACGATGAACTTTACGAAACAAAAAATATTATAAATTATTCATACGATTTTCTCAATAGAAGTGGAGTTGTTGATTTAGAAAAAATACATGTTCAAAATGAAATAGAAAATATTAAATACTCCCTTGAAGTACAAAAAGATTATCTGGATTTTTTTCATGCTTATAGTGATGCAAAAATTAGAATTATCTTAGAACGATATTATAACGAATTTGAACGAAGAGCAGCAAAAAGAGTTAACCTCGTTAGAAAACGAGTGAGAGATGGTTTAAGTCGTTCCCATGAGTTAAGCCAAGCTCAGATCTCGTTACTCTCACAGCAAGAAACAGTTTTAAAAAATAAAAACCTGCTAAGAGAAAGACTGATTGCACTTGAAAACTTAATTAGGATTAAAATAGAAAAGGCTCATTACCAAACGGTTGATTGGACCTATAAGGAGAAAGAAAGATTTATACCTCTTTTTCAAGGTGATACATTCTTAGAATTAAAACAATTAGAAAAACTAAATAAATTAAATGATTTAAATATTACCCTTAGTAAAACGGATGCAGATCATTCATTAAATTTGGGTTTAAGCTATGCTAAAAATTCAGTTGATACAAATAAGTCAGAGGCATTTAATAATTCATTTGGCAGTGGAGTTAATGATGAAGCTACCGTTGCTTTGACCTATTCAATACCCATTGGTAATTTAAAAACTGATACCCTTAAGAAAAAACTTCTTGCACAGAGAAATAAAACTAAACTTTCTCAAATGAATCTAAAAGCAGACCTTCTCGTTAAGATAAAAGTTTTAAATGAGAATATCGAGAGATACAAAACGGGTATTCAGCTGGCAAAAAAAAGAGTTCAACTATCAACGGCATCAATTGATCAGCATCAAAAACTTTATGTTAGGGGACAAGTTTCCTTCGAAGAAGTTCTTCGCTCTGAAGAAGCATTTATAAGTGCTAAGATCAGTCTTGTTAACATGTTTTCATTATATGATTTATCATTAGCGCAATTGGCATTTTTGCATGGAAATACAGTTGCATTTTTAAACAAATATACGGATTAATATGAATAAAATTATCGATTACTTTGTTGATAACTCAATTATTGTAAATCTTCTAACGCTATTAATTATTGTTATGGGAGTATTTTCTCTTATGACTTTAAATAAAGAAACGTTTCCCAATGTAGATTTTAATTTTATTACGATTAGAACCTTATATCAGGGCGCTGCTGCTGAAGATGTTGAAAAACTAATCTCTATTGAGATTGAAAGGCAAGTGAAAGAAGTAGATGGAATTGAAGAAATAAATGCTTTAAGTGCTGAGGGAGCATCAATCGTTTCTTTAAAAATTGATCCTGACTACGATACCGATGAGGTTTTAGTTGATGTAAGAAACTCACTCAGCAATTTAAGTCAAAATGTGCCAAGTGAAGTTGATGCCCCTATAATCAGTAAGGCGACTAACAAGCACCGAGCTTTAATATCATTTGCAATTTATGGCAAAGATGAGTATTCGCTCCGAAAAGATGCAAAGTATGTCCGTGATGTCCTTGAGAGATATGGTCCTGTTTCTGAAGTGACATTGGATGGTTACAGAGAGGAGCAATTTGATATTCAAGTAAAAATGGATAAATTAAAAGAGTATGATTTATCCTTAACTCAAATATTAAATGTCATTAGAGACCGACAAGTAAATATAACCGCAGGTAATATTAAATTACCAATTCAAGAAAAACTAATAAGAACTTTTAAAGAAAATGAAACGGTTAAAAGCTTAGAAGATATTATTATTTTGTCCAATGATATTGGAGATGTTGTTAAGGTGTCGGATGTTGCTACAGTGGCCAGAATTCTAAAAGATAAGATACGTACAGATAGGGCTAATCAACAACCTGCAATTTTTCTAGGAGTAAAATCAAAATCAAAAGCAGATGTAATTGAGACAGCGGATTGGTTAAAAGACAAATTTAAAGAGTTATCGATCGAAAGAGGGTTTAAATATGGTGTTTTTAGTGACCTTTCATTTTATGTTAAGCGGCGGTTGGGAGTTTTATCCCAAAATGGAGTCCAAGGTATTTTTCTTGTTATAGGGTGCCTTGTTCTTTTCATGAATTTTAGAGTTTCATTAATTACGGCCATGGGAGCTCCCTTTGCTTTTCTTGTTGCATTTTCCTTACTGGATAGTTTTGGTATCACGATTAATCTTGTTTCTATGTTTGGGTTAATACTCGTTCTAGGAATGTTGGTAGATGACTCAATTATAGTCGCAGAACAATACTACCAAAATCTGGAGCACGGTATTCCTCCAAGAGAGGCTGCCAAAAAAGCTGCCAAACAAACCCTTGCACCTGTGACCTCAACCGTTTTAACGACAATGGTTGCTTTTGGATCTCTTTTTTATATGGAAGGAATAATGGGTAAGTTTATGTGGCCTGTTCCAGCAGTTGTCATTATATGCTTGCTAGCAAGTTGGCTTGAGTGTTTTATCATATTGCCTGGGCACTTGGCTGATTTTGCTTCAAAAGTTAAGGAAGTTGATAAAAC
>JABJPQ010000646.1 GCA_018663815.1 Halobacteriovoraceae bacterium
AAAATAAGAAAAAATGTACTAATTTTAAATCTATCATCTAATACCTCGCTAGTACTTTTTGAAGACCCATATGGACCCGAGAATAAAAATTTGTCGCTGAATCTCCATTTGTCTCGACTGCTAAAAATTCTAAACTAGGAAAATCTTCACAAACCTTAACCTGAACTCCGTCAGAAACACCACTTGAACTTAAACATGTAAAAGGTTTTACACTGATTATCATTTCCACTTCACCTTTTTTGGCTAAATCTATATGATGTGCAACTTCCATATGATCTTCCCCACCATCCACATGAATATCAAAGTATGGTTCTGCTAGCTTTGCTAGTTTAGCATGATTGGAAAGTTTAAAATTTTCACCCAAAATAAAACAAAGTATTTTAAAACTTGAACGAATAAAAATCATAACGGTAGCAAGGATAAGTTGATTTTTGACTCTGTTAACACCTTTATCCTTTCTTTTTGATAACCATTTAGCTCTCCATACCTGATGTAAAAGCCAATCAGTTAATGTCTCATTAGAAACGACAGCTCCTTCTTTTTCAAGAAATCTAAAAAGGTTATAATTACCCTCCCCATCGGTTGTTTTTGCCCAAAACTCACCCATAATATGAATCATCGGCTTCTTCATTCCTCTATCAAGCTCAATACTCTTAATCGTCTTTCTGGCCTGATACAAGGCCCGTGAGAAGCCTTTTTTTGCTATAATTGCATCTTGTACCTGCAGTCTCGCTTTATAAATAAGCTCATCAGCTTGACCAGGAATTTTTTCATATGGCCGGTATCTTAAATTAATTGTATTCAAAATATCTCCTACTTCAACAAGAACAAAAAATTTAATTAAAGTGAGAAAATTTAAACCTAGCCCTTCCATTAAAATATCTTCGACATCACCTGATCTAGTAAAGAGAAGAACTCTAAAGTCAGGAAATCCACTATCTCGTAAAGCCTTACGATATTCTGTGGCATACATTCCCATGCGACAAGGACCGCATCCCCCTGCAGTGACAAATGCATAATTAGTAACAATATCTTCATAGCTCATTCCTTGTTCGTCTCTTAAGTGAACAAGATATTTTATAAGGTTTCCAACAGTAAAATAAGTTGGGTTACACTGCCCACGATTTCCAAATTCTCTTCCAAATTGTAAAGATTGATTATCAGGCTCTTCCATCACCTCTACATTTAGCCCTACAGTACTCAGCAAAGACTGTAAAAGATTAAGAATGTGATGGGGCAGACCAGTTGTAAGTAAGGTTACACTTTCTCTGTCTGCAATACTAAACCTTCTTGGATTTGCATCTGTCCAATGAATTGTGTCCCCTGTTGGCATAAATTGTTTCCTTCTTGTTTAAGCTTTAATTTTTTCTTATTTAAATTATAGGCAAATGTTTTCAACCTAATTTTGAACGACTCAGTCGGGCTCGTTTGGTCCAGGTCATGTAAAGTTAAATAGCTCGTATCAGCGACACTAACAATTTTTTCAATTAGCCCATAGGTTGGCGAATCATGGCCACATTTAAAGCTCGAAATATCAATTATATGAACATTAGGATGACGAGCTGCAAACTTCGCGGCCCAAACCTTTTGAGCTGAATTGGTTGAGAAATTTTCTGGCCACACATCTTCAATGCTTAGTTCATCTTCTGTTTTTAAGAAATTTTTTTTTAAAAATTCTTTGTCTTTTGGAATTGATCGCATTGTGATGATAGGGAATCCCAAACTTTGAATCTCATCTAAAATTTGGTGATTGATTCCATGATCTAAATGATAAGGTCTTCCCATTAACAAAATAGCTATCTCTCCTTCACTTTCGACATTTTCTAGTATCTCTCTCCCTTTGGATTCAATAAAATGATCGTAATTGTTCAGACTATCTAGAGCATACTCTATTGCTTGTGAATTTTCCTTTTTGGAAATACCTAAAACTTTTTTCCAAGTCGAAAGTAATTGTTTTTTTAAATAACTTATATCTGAAAAATCCAATGCATCATTAATATAATGAACTTTTTTCTCAGAAAAAATGTCTTTTTCTGCCGTAAATGAAGCCTTAATTACTAACGGTGTCCCTTGTACAACAGGACAAGTCGTTTCTCCCATGATTCCTTTCAAAAAAGTTGGAATATGGGTAATAGCAGGAAAATAAACTATGTCAGTTTTCTTTTTAAAAAGAATTTGATGAATATGAGCTTGTGCAATTTTAGCAGGGAAGCAAGGATCAATTGCTCCATATTTCATGCCTTCTTTTCCCATTTGCTCATTTGTTTCTGTAGACCAACAAATATTCTCATCCGCAACACCCAAAAATTGAAAATAAGCATTAAAAAAAGGTGCCATTACCCACATATTTAATACTTTGGGCATAGTTATAATTTTATCTGTTCGATTAATTGTAGTTGGACAATCACGTTTTTTAAAAAGCTCCTTCGCTTCTAATCGAACTAAATTAGGAAACTGATCAATATATTTTTTCTTCTCTTTTAAAAGTTTCCTTAGAGCTTCCTTATTTTCAACAGTTCCCTTATCACAAGAAAATCCAGAGATATATCGAACAGACTCTAGCTCAGAAATTTTAGCATCGATAAATGCTCTACTACATAAGTTAGGACAAAAATCACAACGAGTTGTTTCATCAGACCGGGTGCTGAAAAGTAAATTCTTTGAATTCTCAAGCCCAATAAAAGTTGAAAATCCTTTAAGCGTGACGACTTCTCTTGCTTCTAAAGCCGCACCTATCGCTCCAGCCTCCCCAGGATGAGGATGCAGATTAACCTTTGCTCCTCTGACCCTATCCTCAATATAATCAACCTGTGCCTTTAAGGCTGCCAAATTGTACTGAGTTCCTCCCTGCAACACAAAGCGGGTTCCGAATTGTTCTAATCTTGGAACTTGAACAACATATTGCCAAATATTTTTTGGAAGAACCTGGGCCATACCGGCCATTATTTCATTTTTTGAAAAACCTTTTTTCTGAAAATTAACTCGGTCCGAGTCAAGAAAAACTGCACACCCATAACTAAACACCGGTGCTATTTGAGCCTTAAATGCCTCATCTGAATATTCCTCTACCTTATGCCCAAATTGTTCGGCCATTCCCTGTAGAATCATCCCATTTCCAGCTGAGCATTGGTTTGAAAGTTTAAAATGGGAAAGTTCATTATTGTTAAAAAAGAGAACTTTAATATCTTGTCCCCCAATATCACAAATGACATCAATTTCTCCAAAGTAATTTTGAGAACTCTTCATATGTGCAATGGTTTCAATCACATTAACATCAGCCTTATAAACTTTTTCAAAAACATTAGCAGCATAACCGGTTACGCCAAAGCCAAGTATTTCAATCTTTGATTTAATCTTCTCTAACTTCTTATCCATTTCACTTAGTAAGTATTTAAAATCATCAAAGGGGTTTCCTTTCGATAAAGTATATTCTTTAAATAAAATTTTACCTGCAGTGTCGATCACAACACACTTAGAAGATGTTGATCCCCCATCAAAGCCAAGATAACCTTCAATTACTTCCCCTGGGAATTGGGGCTCATAATGAACAAAGGGTTTAAGTTGATACTTTTCTTTGAATTGCTCAAGCTCAGTCTCAGATGAAGACAATCCCTTAACAGAAATATCTGCTAATACTTTCTTACGGCCTTCTCCAATATAATAAGTAAGCTCGGCAAGTCCTTTGTATGTTAAATAATTTTTTTTCCTATTTATACCCCAGAATGCACAACCTAAAGCTGCAAAATAAAGTGCATTATCAGGAACGATAACAGTCTTTTCAATATCCTCTTTCACATATTGTTCATAACCACGAGCAATCCATAGCTCCCTTAACCGGTAGCGCCAACATTCTTTCAAGAATGGAAGATAATGATTTGGCCCTCCTAAAAGAATAACCTTCGGTTTTAAAGTATAACCTTTAGTTAAAACTGATAAATTTTGATTTACTATTGCATCTGCCAGTGAATTTAAAATCTCTGCTGCAGGGATGCCTGATTTTATTAAATTCACAATATCTGTCTCAGCAAAAACTCCGCATTTAGCTGCGACATGATGAAGTTTTTGCGGATCAAAAGTAATCTGTGGAATTTCACTTTCAGCCACTCCCACTTTTAACATGCACTTATCAATTGTTGCGCCTGTACCTGAGGCAC
>JABJPQ010000138.1 GCA_018663815.1 Halobacteriovoraceae bacterium
AAAAAAGTTGCGCGAACGTAGTGAGTTTTAATTAAACTCTAATATTTCACCTTGAATCAAGCCCAAGTCACTCCAATACGTTCCATTGAATTGATTAGTATTATTAGGGTCGACAGCAAACTCAATACGATTGAGTATATCAGGACTATATGCAAACTCAACCTGATAAAGCCACTGGTCATAACCTTCATAACACCCCATTTCAGAAACAGATGCAGTATTTACACCAACCCATGTTATAGGATAATACTTTGAAGGGTTGCAAAGTCCATTTTCAGCGAGACTATTAGTTCTTATATCTATTTCAATTCCGCTTTCTTGCCCTCTGAAAATTCCTGTTTTGTGTAAATCATGCATTTCCCTGTGAGTTAGCTCTACTTCAGGATATAAGCGTAAAATCTCTCTTCTGTTTCCTGATCCTCCTAAGTTCGCTATACCAACCCTCCACAATGTTCCCTTAGTAATACTTATTTCATAGCTAAGACTTTGTCCGTTTAACTGCCTCGTAAAGTCTGATTGTGCTATAACTAATGCATATTTTGAATTTGGAGCAAGTGATACATTTGCTTTACTACTTAGATGGTCAAGAACAGCAAGAGGTTCTCCAGGTCCAACACTTGGGTAATTAGTTATGTTGATAAATTCAGCTTTGAACTCACCGCCTTCAAGTTTTTCTAAAATTGATCCCATAAATGAATCAATGGATATAGTATAAAGTCCATCCTGAGCATCTAGGTCGGTATTGTATTCAACTACAGCTCCACCATTAATACTATCGATTTGATAGATAGGAGGTGTTACTTGTCCTTTAATTTCAAAACTGCTTTTAGGAGTGAACGCATAGTTTGAAAAATAATTCATAGTAGGAAAAAAAGCTATATTTTGATAACTGTAATCAAAAACAAAATCCAAATAGGTATCGACAAGAGGGTGATCATCTCCGACCCAATCCTTAAGAGGTTTATATAAATTATCTGATGAGGTTTTATCTTGGTTCGTGACATAACTTAATATATTCAGTGCTTGGTATTGTGGATTAGTGATAAAACTACAAATGTTATACCCTTCAGTTCCAGGAATTAAATCATCAATATACTTTAAAAAAAGATTTTGTTGGTAATCTCTAGTTAAGTGATCTTTTGTCGTTGGGAAATTTGGCCCAATAAAATATCCGGTTATTCCCATATTAACAAATCCCTCATCATAAAGTTGGGCGTACCAAGATTGAGTATAAGAAAAGTCATTATTAATAAGATCTGAAGCATATTGAGCAGAACTCTCTGTTATCCAGTTTGCTGGGTCTTCATTATCAACTGATGTTATCTCAGAATAATTATACTGAATTGCATGGAAATATTCATGAGCGATAGTTGACTTTTGTTCGGCCAATTTTTCAGCTATGCTTGACTGGGTACATGTATTTCCACCGGTTTGATCTTTACAATAGGCTTTGATATGAATATTAACTCTGTCCTCTCCATTTTTGTTTTGCGCCTGTCCACCAAAACTAGGGTTAACAAATACAGCAAGGTCTTTGGCTGAGTTGCATCCCATATCAACATATTCAGAATCAGCAAATTTAAAGTCTTCCAAAATGGAATTTAAATATGTTTTTATATTATTTAATGACTCTTTAGTTGTTAATTTTTGACTACTAACAACAGGATCAACTACCCAATGTATTTTTATATTTGAATTTGTATTGAGTGTAAAAGTAACGTGTGTAGCAGAGTATAGTTTTACTAATTGTAGTTTAAAACTCGTTGCTGTTGAATTACCAATTGGTATTTCTATTTCACATTCTAAAATGCCATTATTGTTAGTAATTGTTAACATATTTATAGTGTTTTCCATGAGTGGTGTCGAGTTATGTTTATTTGCGTAAATATCAGTAGCCAACATATAAATATCTTTATCTGTTACTTGATCTAACCCTAAGGCAGTAGGATCCAAACTTAAATTGATTTTTATAGTTTCTTTGGCATCACTTGGTATTTTATTCAACTCAACTACAAATGTTACAAATGTACTATCTGGGGCAGTAACCTCATTACTTTTAGGGTCTGAGTAGTTAAAAGCTCCATTTGTTAGGTCCATATCGACCATACCAAGTTTGACGATTGCACCCTCTAGCTTATTCTCTGCTGGAATGTTTATATTATATCCATTAAAGTTTGCTAGGTCTTTTCCTATAATATCTAGTCCTGTATTGCTGACTTCAGCTTGAGCCAGAGGAATATCTAATTTATCAATAACTTCTATTTCCCATTCTTGATGGTAGTTTAATCCATTACTTGTGAAATCAAGTTGGACTTTGTGTTTTCCAACATCATTTATAGTAGGTCTAAAGCTAAAGCTTGTTTTACCTAAAACAAATATTTCATCTAAGCTTGAAATACCTCCACTTAAGTTTTGAAAATAGAGATCATCAATTTTAAAATCTTGTGGGTTGTATAGTGCAGCTTCAACCATGGGGTTATAGACGTAATCTACCCCAACAATGGCCTTGATTTGAGGGATAGATTGAACTCCTTCAGATGTAGAATTATTTTGTGTTGGAGTGTTTTGGCGTTCACAGCCGTATGATACTAGTATTATTATGAAAATGACTAAATTTTTAAAATGAATACTCATATAAATCCCTCATTCGATATTTTCTATTATTGTCCCAAATTTCTCGTAGGTCATTTTTTTCTTAAGCCCCGAACTCGTTTATAATTGCAGTATAAATATCACGAATTCAAAATATAATTTTAAAAAAGTCTTATGTGCATCCATATTTACACATACTGGAGGTCTTTCCCGAATTCATAAGTTTCGACAATAAGGAGCAATGTGTAATCAGTAGCTTTCTCGGAATATTTCAAATATGAAATAATTGGCTCGTTCTCTCTCGCTTTAGTTTAAGTTTGTAATTTCTTTTGATATCCGACTTCGTTAACTTAAACGGAGGTGAAATGGATATTCAATTAGATCAAATTCAAAACAAAAGGTTGCTTCTGCTTGATAGTGACCTGGCTGACCTGTATGGAGTTGAAACGAGAGTTCTCAATCATCAGTAAGAAGAAACTTAAAGAGGTTTCCTGATGATTTCATGTTTCAACTTACTAGAGAAGAGGATAAAGCTTTGAAGTCACAATTTGTGACTTCAAAAGAAGGGAGAGGTGGGAAGCAGAAGCAACCTTCTGTTTTTACAGAGAATGGTGTGCCAAGCTATCAGCAGCATTTAAAAGTGATCGAGCGATTGAAGTGAATATTGCAATCATGCGTATTTTTACCAGCTTAAGAAGCTATTACGTCTTGGAGGATAAAGTTGACCGTAAGCTAGGTAACCTTGAGGAGAATGTAACACAAGTATTTAAGGTTGTTTTTGAAAGATTAGATAACTTAGAGGAAGTTGTCATCAATCAGAAAACGTAAGAAGATAGGGCTGAATACTTTAGTATTACAGTTCAAAGTTGGTTCACTAAGGAGCACTATCTTTTGATTTTTTTTTAAGCTACGTCTAATCCATGTGACTTTTTTTTTGAATATTATTCTAGTAAACTTGGTAAATGAAAAAATCTAATGAATCTAAAGCTATTCTTTTATCCATATTATGTGTACTTGCTTGGAGTTTCATTCCAGTAATATCTAAGCTTGGTCAATCTTCTTTAGATAACTTTCAATTTTTATTTTGGTCAAATTTACTTTCTCTGATCGTTATTTTGATTTCTATATTTATAACTAAAAAACAAAAAGGCTTATTTAATTATAAAATAAAGAGTCTAACTAACTTTGCTTTCTTAGGATTTTTAGGAAGTTGTTTATATTACCTATGCCTTTATTATGGTTACTCAAAGGGAGAGGGAATTCAAGTATTGGTTATCCAATACACTTGGCCTATTTGGATTACTGTGCTTTCTTCAATTATTCTCAGGGAGAAACTAACCTCAAGAAAAATATTTGCATCTATTATAGGCTTCATTGGAGTTATTGTTATATTAACAAAAGGAGAGTTGTTCTCATTTAATTGAACCTCCCCAAATAAGTGGACTCTAAGTTAACCTCAGTTCGGCCAAAGATATCAAGCTAGCACATGCTCTCGTAGCTTTTCGCTAATTGTTATCGAAGGTTTCTT
>JABJPQ010000132.1 GCA_018663815.1 Halobacteriovoraceae bacterium
ATATGGGAAAAATGTGTCTTCAATGCCATAAAAGTGAAGATGTACACCAGGCACAACTCAGTATACGAAATCACCCCTTAACAGAAAAAGTAAATTGCCTTGATTGTCACGATCCTCATAGTTCAAATAATAAAGGTTTAATTAAATTCGATTTTGGGAAACAAACACCTTTTCAAGAAAATATGTGTGCTTATTGCCACTGGAGTAAATCAAATGATGATAAATATCCTCGCTAGTTTTATGATCTGTTTTATTATGCAAAATGCTATGGCCCTTCCAGTGATGGAGAAGTTATTGGTAGAAAAATATCCTTCTGTCGCAAATACTCCTGTCGCAAGTTGTTCGTCATGTCATATGCCAGCTATTCAATCAGGACTTAATCGATTTGGATTAGATTATAAGAAATACGCTTTTAATTTTAGCAAAATAGAAGGACTTGATTCAGATAAAGATGGAATTTCGAATGTTAAGGAACTGAAAAGTAAACTTTTTCCTGGCAGTAAAAATTCCACTGGGACGGGGATTTTTTCTTTTAAAAACTCAAAGGGGCTTGTTCGCTTTGACCATGATAAACATATTTCGAATAAAAACTATGGAGCGAAGTTTAGTTGTAAAGAATGTCATCAAAAAAATGGTTTTAAAAAAGAATTCATGGCCTCTCCTGATCTCGCTGGATTGTCACATAAATTATGTCTTGACTGTCATACCCATAAGTCTCCTAATTCAACAAAAGCGGCGATTAAATGTTCTGCTTGTCATGCTAGAGGGCAGAAGTAGTCTGAGAGATAAAGATTATTATGAGTTTAAAATACCTCTAAGATACTCTCTAGATTGCGGGTTAAGTAAGTCTGTATTTACACTTTCATAAATATACTGGTAAACCTCTCGGTCATACTTATTATTAATTTTTTCCATACTCATAATGTGTTTATTCATATCAGGGAACTTTAAACGAATGACATTCGCAGCATCCACAGTATCTGTGTTTTCTTGAGCAAACTGATATAAAAATGTAAGTTCCTTGCTGCTAAAAGGATAGTTTTTATAAGCTTTATAAAAATTATTATCAAAAATTGATATTATTTCGTCTTTTGAAGCACCTTTGAAATTAGACGCAAGAAAAGTTTGCAAGATATGTTTCTTAATCGTTGGGTCCATATTTGCGAAGCTTTCACTTGATGATACTTCTCCAAGATTAAATGTTTGTTTTTTTTCTTTATAGATTTTTTTTATTTTTTTAATAAATGGAAGAAGATTTTCTAATAATATATCTTGGTGAATATTATGATTTTGTTTAAGATATGTAAGATATTTAAATAATTCACCAAAAGAAGTCTTTTTATTATGTGAGTTATGAATATTTTTTATAATATGCTGTTCTAAAAAATTAAAAGCTCTACCTAAATCGCTTCCAAACACATCTAAATAGTTATCTTTTTCACCAAATAGAAGGTTTGCAACAGGGTAATTATGTTTCGATTCCTTGTATTTGATTGCGAGTTTTTTAAAAAGCATTTTTGCTGAAATTATTTTTTGGGACTTCATCCAACTTTTTAGGCCAGAGTTTGGGGCATAATACTGAGAAAGGAAAATATTATTAAAGTTTATTGCTTCTGCAAGATATTTAGGATCTTTACTTCCATTAAAGATTCTTAATTCCATAGTAATGTACTTACCACCTGCTCCGGCCCTTGATAATTCGATGCCTTGTTTTTTTCCTTCGAGATAAGTTTGAGATTTTAATCGTCCAGAAGTAGAGTTTCTGTATGGGTGAGTACCAAAGTAATCTAAAAGACCTTGCTCTACTTTTTTAAAATCATTACCAAAGTCAACGATTCTTGGATCATGTATGCTATTAACATGCTCACCTAATATTTTTTCTAACCCGATATGATTATGGATTCCCGCAGTTAGAGGATCTTGCTTAACTCCAAATTTATAAAAGTTTTGCTGCATTTCTGAAAATAGTCTCAAATCATCAGGAGTCTCAATAATCTGGCTGGCTAATTCTACTCCACCTAAGCCATCATTCCATTCAGAGCTGGATAAACTTTCTTGTTTAATAATAAAGCTTTTTACTTTACCAGCAAAATTAAATTTAATTTCAAACTTATGGGAATTATTTTTGATTATTTTAACATCAGATATAAGTCCTGAAGGATGATCATCTAGCCAAAATTTATATTTATTAGCGAATTCTTCTATTGCTTTAGAGTTATTAGGTATAAGCCCCTCAATTTCAACACCATTACTTGATTTCAAATTAACTTGATTTGTCCAGTCGTTATGAAATGAGTCTTTCCAATCCATATACTTTGAGTCGGTATGAGTTAGGTAGTAAATAATTTCTTTTTGTGAACATTGTGAATTGTTTATACTGGCAGAATTCGCAATACACATGTATCCACAAAGAGTGATGAAGAATATAAGTTTTTGGTAATAATTCACAACTACTATTCGGTTTATAGGTATAAAATTAAAGAGAGTAAAACGGGCGGCTATTTACTTTGAGTCGCATACACTACGTAAAGATAGGCTGTGTTGCGGCGTGAAATGCCCCTTTAAAATCAAAGTATTAGGTGTTTTCTCGTTTTTGAATATCTACTTGACCTTGACGCTACGTCAGAGCTTATGATGAACTTGTGGAAAACAGAATAAAGGGGATCTGCAAGATGTACTCTATTAGTGAAGTTGTAAAATTAACGAACCTGACGGCCAGAGCATTACGCCATTATGAAGACAAAGGTTTGATAACAACATCCCGTAGGGCACAAAATGGATATAGATATTACTCACAAGAGGTACTTACAAAGATTGCATCAATTAAAAAATTAAAAAAAATGGAATTTTCTTTAGATGAAATTTTTTCGCTTTTTAAGTTGCAAGGTGATGATTTAGAAAATCTATTAAGTCTTAAACTGGATGATAAGCTATTAGGTATTGAAGCTGAGATCAATAGGCTTGTAAGTTGCAAACAAGAAGTTAAAACCCAAATGTTGGCCACAAATAATTTTTTCAAAGGAAAAGTATTATCAAAGGATCAAAGGAGGGTTTTGATGGAAACGATTAAAAGTGAAGTATTAGAACAGTTAAAATTAAAGAAAAGCGTAGGGCATAAAGATTTAGAGTATTTAAGACGGGAAGATTCTCTTTTTGATACTCCAGAAAAGAGAGAGTTTATTGATGCAATTAAAAAGTGCTTAAGTTTTGCAAATAAGGAAAGAATTAAATTGGGTCCAGCTAGAGGAGCTGCACCGGCTTTATTATCTTTGTATGCTCTTGGGTGGAGTGACTTTGATCCAGTAGAACATAACCTGGTACCGGAAAGGTTTTCAACAACAGATTTTTGTTTACACATCGATGTTGAGTTTAAAAATGGTAAAAAATTTATTGATTATTGTAAAAGTATTACCTGTGATCTGAAAATTGGCTCAATTGAAGCATTTAAACTTCCAATATTGGATATTATTGAAAATGTAAATAAGAGACTGCCAAAGCCAATAGATTACGACTCAATTAATGATAATGATCCCCTAGTACTCAATCAGTTTAAACAAGGAGATATTAAACATATATTTTCTTTTGATATTCCTAAAGACACTTTACTCGCTAAGAACTTTGATTCTCATTATTATCGAGATGGAAAAGCAACTCAAATGCTTAGCGCTTACCTGAAGTCGCAAGATGTTTTTGACTTTAAAGACTTGTTAAATATTGAAGCCATTTTTAGGCCTGACAATTTAGATAAGCAACCATTTATGCGTGAATATATTGATCGTTACCCACTTGCTAAAAAAAATGGTTTTAACTATGCATGTTTAACAAGCTCATTAAATGAATTCTTAAAACCAAATTATGGAGTTATTATATATCAAGAAGACATTATTCAGATTATCCATGAATACACCTTGTGGGATTTTGATAAATGTAATGAATTTAGAAAACAGATGCGAGATAGTTCACTAACCAAGGTTCAAGAAGGTGAACTGCTCGAGCATATGCATCAAGATGTCCTAGACTTATTATTAGTTGAATCATTAGTCGCGTTCTGTAAGGCGCACTCAGTAGGAGCATGGCCAAAGTTAATTAAAAAAACGGCTATATTAAAATCCCTTTATCCAGATATTTATCTGGATGAAATAGAAAAATGGCAAAAAGAAAATGGATACTCCTGGGGGGATTTTGGAATAGTTTCTGGTGGGGTGTCTTTGTTGCAGCAGTAGGTATTTTGATTAGAAAATAGTTTTTGAAATTTCTCCCACTAAAAACTGAAGCGATTTAACCTTTCTATTCTCTACTCTATAAATAACTGAGAGGGTGTCCTTAAACTTGGGCGCACCCTTTATCATTTTAAGTTTTTTTCCTGCGAGCTTTTCGACTATTCGACTTGGTATGATTCCAATTCCTGCTCCAGCTGATACAAGATTGGTAATGTTTTCTAAATTATTACTTGTAATAATTCTAGAAAATCGAATGCCCTTTCTTTTAAGTTTGTCTTGTAAATCTTTTGTTTGTAATAAAGCCGGATCACAAATAAGTATGGCATCTCCTGACTTATAATCTAAAATTTTACTTTTATGGCCATTGGTCCATAACGTTACGACATCTTCACATAAATTATGAATAACCAGATCTGGGTGCCTTACTGGATTAATAACTAGGCCAACATCTATATCAAGCGATATCACTTGTTCTGTGATTTTTCGCGAGAGGTCATGCTTTAATGCTATTTCTAGTTCTGGGAAGAGATTAAATATTGAAGGTAAAAATTTATCTAAAGTATAGAGACCAACTGAGGGATGACAGCCTAAAGAAAGGCTTCCACTAATATCATTAATTGAAGCCAGGGCTTCTGAGCGCAACTGATCCCAGTATTGCATGAGTATTTTTGAGTGTTTGAGTAAGTTTTTTCCCGGTTTAGTAAGAGTTACTCCTTTTTTTGATCTTATAAAAACTTCTGCACCTAGGGACAATTCAATTCTTTTAATCGATAGGGACAAAGAAGGTTGAGAGATACCAACTCGCTCAGCGGCTCTTGATAGGTTACTGGTATTCGCTGTCTCAATAAAGTATGCCAAATCACTTGGGGATATAACCATAGTTTTCTCCTATCACAATTATAACTATTACTAATTTTAACTATGGTTGTCTATGTTTTAGTTTGGGTAAGCAGCAACGAGGGAGGAAGTTATGCTTCAAAAAGTACAAACAAATCAGTTAAACCCATATCAAGCAGGAGGAGTCATAAATAAGATTCTACAAATTTTGATGAGTGTTTCAAACTTTGCAACTCATACCGATGATCCAGCGGGTATGAGCTCAGTTCATCACTTCAAGCTTGCAAGTGCAATTTCTAGATGTGAAAAAATTCAGTTTGTTTTACCTGCATTTCCGGCCAAAAGTAAAAACCATGAAAAGACTTATTCTCACCGGCCAGACCTTGGAGAGGTTGAATCTCTCAAAAGATTAAATGAGATTGCATTAAAAATTTCGGAAATTTATTATCCAGGCGCAGAGTTTATTATTTGCTCAGATGGACGCGTGTTTAGTGATCTAGTGGGGGTTACTGAGGTTGATGTTACTGAATACCGGTTAGGAATAAACGATATTGCAAAAAAGTTCTCTTTAACAAAGCTTTCATTTTTTGATCTAGAAGATATATTTCCCAGTAAATTCTCATTTAGCCAAATGAGATATTCCTTAGAAAAAGAATATGCCGTATCTATTAATGAGATTAAAGCAAATGTTAAATCAAATGATTCAAAATGTTCTCTTTTTAATGGGATCCATCGATTTATTAAAGAGGATTATTTAGTTATTAAAAAAGAAATCACAAAAAATCAAATCAATAAACAAGCTAAAGAAGTAGCTTATAAGGTTATGCAGCGATCAAATGCATGGAGTACCCTCGTTGCTCAAAAGTTTCCAGATGCTTTTAGGCTGAGTATCCACCCACAAGACTTAACTTCTGAAAAATTCCCTATTAAACTTCTTCCTTGTAATGAAAGATGGGGCACACCTTGGCATCGAGTTCCTGTTATGCAAAACGGAGAATTAAGTTTAATGAGAAATTTGGATATAAAAAAAATGGGAGGAGTATTAAAAAAGTACCAAGGTCTATATGCATATTTTGAACTTGGAGTTAGACAATGAGATTCTTTGGTAAAGAGATACAAGTAAGTTCTTTGAACGATTTATTAGCAAAAACTAAAAAAATGCGTATGGAAATTTATGAAAATAAAATAATTCTGATCAGAGGTTTGGAAAAATTAACCAAAGAAGATTTTATAATATTTTGTAAAAAAGTGTCTGGATCACAAAATATTAAAGAAAGTTTTATTCATTGGAACTTTGGTCCTGTGATGGAACTTAAGGAAGAAAGTGA
>JABJPQ010000230.1 GCA_018663815.1 Halobacteriovoraceae bacterium
CGTGGTCGTTTAGAGTTAAATAAAGTATAAAAAAATTATTAAATCACAAGCAGGACTTTTCGAAAAAGTCCCGTGATCCTATTTTCTCAAATTACAGCCACTTGAAATATTGATTAATTATTGATCGGCCGGGAATTGCTGTTTATTTTGTAAAAGATTCTGCGAGTGATGATAGTAATGATGGTTTAAACCCACTCACACCTAAAAAAACCATCAACGCAGCTATTACTATTGCGACAGCTCCTGCCACAATTCTTGTTTCAACAGGTACTTACAACGTTAACTCTGACACGACTGGAGTACAAACCCATATTGAACCTACAGAAGGGGTATCAATTAGTGGAGGGTATAACGACAGCTTTACTATTAAAGATAGCCTGAACTATGAAACGATTATTACTGATGTTAGCTCTGAATATCAAACAGGCGGTGTTACTTCCGCTCACAATAGCGGTGCTCCCATAAGGGTACCTATTGGTGTCACCTCGGCAACAGTTTTGGATAATTTATCTCTAAATGGGAGTAGTACAGCAGGGATTCGCTACAGTGCTGGGCTATATCTACTGGGAGCTGTTACCCTTTTAAATAGTAAAGTTTTCGGAGGAGCTGGTTTCTCTTCAAGCGTTGCCATTTATGCGAATACGAACTCAGTCTCAAAGATTAAGGGGAACTTGATTCTGGGAGGAGATAGTCCATCTTATGCGAATGGAGTAATCATCTACACAACTGACACTATTCTTGATTCAAATAAAATATCAGGTGATTTTGCTATTACTGTAGGTAACCACGCAACCCCCACTGTTATTAACAACTTAATTTACAGTACGAACTCTGGTATTTATAATAATAATGGATCATCTATCATTAAAAATAATACGATAATCTCAGCTGATAGAGGTATTCTTAATCAAAATTTATCAACACCAACAATTGAAAATAATATTATTTCTGCCACAAGGTGTATTTTAGAAGCAAGTAATAACTCTGACCCCGTTTCAGTCAAAAATAATAACCTTGTTGGCTGCACTATATTCTACACTGATTTTGAAAACGGCTGTACAGGCAATGGCGACGGAGATAATGATGATTCAACTTGTACCTTAGTTGAAATGGAACTCCTTACTGATGTCTCTGTATCAGCTGCAAGTCAAAATATCTCACAGGATCCTCAACTAGTTGACCTCGCTGGCCCAGACTCACTCATAAGTACAATAGAAGATAATGACTGGCACCTGCAAATAACATCACCAACCGCTGTTACAACAGGAGCGCTAACACAACAAAGCTATTTGTATGACTTAGATAATATTACACGGACTGGTACCTGGAGTATTGGTGCTTATGAATATGATTAAACTATTTTTTTGAAATTAGCTTAACACCCAACTCATCCAACTGAGCAGTGTCCGGCAAACTAGGAGCACTACACATTAAATCTGTAGCCGCATTTGTCTTTGGAAAAGCGATTACATCTCTTATATTATCAGTTTGGGCCATAAGCATAACAGTTCTATCAAACCCAAATGCAATACCTGCATGAGGAGGAGTTCCATATTTCAGGGCTTCAATAAAAAATCCAAACTTAAGCTGAACTTCTTCCTCTCCCATTCCCAAAACTTTAAACATTTGTTCTTGTACATTAGATTGATAAATTCGAAGAGAACCACCACCCATTTCATAACCATTACAAACAATATCGTAAGCTTCAGCCGTTAAGTTTTTAAGTTTCTCAACATCTCCTGACATAAAGTCTTCTAGACGATCAATTTTTGGCATCGTAAAAGGATGGTGACAAGCATAAAAACGCCCGTCTTCATCGTCATATTCTAAAAGAGGAAAGTCATTTACCCATAGAAATTTATAATCTCCTGGCTTCACTTGACCTAGAGAATGTCCAAAGTGTCTTCTTAAAGCATCTGCACTGGTATGAACAACTGATGCTTTAGCATCGGCACAGAAAAAAAATGTTCCATTTTCATTTGCGCCAGTTATCGTTTTTAATTCTTTCAGTGTTTCCGGTTTAATGAATTTAGAGATACCACCACTGACGTCTTCACCTTTTAATTTAAACCAGGCTACGCCCTTTCCACCCAAAGGTTTTACCACTTCCACTAAAGCATCAACTTCTTTACGAGAAAACTCTTTAATAGAACTTGGTACAAACATAACCTTATTTAAGCCTGTTTCAATAATACTTTCAAAAACAGAAAAACCACTGCCTTTAAAAAGATTCGTAACAATTCCATGTTCAAAACCAAACCGCATATCAGGTTTATCCGTACCAAAACGTTTCATGGCTTCACTGTGCGCCATAGTTGAGATTTCAAAAGAATCATCTAGTTTAAAAAGCTTACGTACCATTTTGGTGGCTAAATTTTTAACATACTCTTGAGTCGCAAAGCTTATCTCAATATCTATCTGGGTAAACTCAGGCTGTCTATCTGATCTTAAATCTTCATCCCGAAAGCATTTACAAATTTGAAAATATTTATCTGTATTTCCAATCATCAAAAGTTGCTTTAAAGTTTGAGGAGATTGAGGAAGAGCATAAACTTTTCCAGGATGCACTCGAGAAGGCACAATATAATCTCTCGCTCCCTCAGGAGTTGTTTTATAAAGAATAGGCGTTTCGACCTCAGTAAATCCCTCTGCATACAAAGCTTGTCTGGAAATTTGCATCGCATTTGATCTAACTGAGAGCATGTTCTGAAGCTTTTCACCTCGAAGATCTAAGTAGCGATATTTTAATTTTAAATCTTCAGTTGCAGATACCTTTCCATGGGGAAGAAAAGGAACTTCCTCCGCGTGAGACAACTCGGTTAGCTCAGAGACACTTATTTCAACCTCACCAGTTTGCATCTTTTTATTTATGGCCGAAGCAGGTCTTGCACGAACTACTCCTTTAGCCATAATTACGGACTCAAGCGATAACCCTTTAAGTGTTGCAAAATCACCCGTAAATTCATCAAAAGCTAATTGAGTTAGCCCGTGTTTATCTCTAATATCAATAAAGTGTAGTCCACCAAGATCGCGATACTTATTATTCCAACCACATAAAATAACTTCTGAGCCAATATCAGAGCTTCTCAACTGAGCACAGTCGTGAGTCTTCATTAAGCCTGCCAGATCTGATTTATTTGTATTGTGATTTATCATTTTCATTCCCTTTTGCCTGTAATAGGATTTACGTATGATCCTACACCAAAGGGGCTTAAAGCTCATTATTTTTCTTTATACTTTCGCCTTTTTCTGTGCATGTAATGCTCAAAATAATAGTGCAAAGCATTTGAAAGCCTACCCTCAGAGCTACTTGTACCTACCAAATGGTGAGAAATTCAAAGTCTATATTGCCCAATCTCCAGCGCAGCAAAAACAAGGCTTGAGCAAAATTCAATCTATCGATTTCTCAAACCAAGAAGGCATGTTGTTTCCAGAAGAATCAATGTTTGTAAGACAGTTTTGGATGCCCGAAACATTCTTTGATTTAGATTTATTTTTTATGAACCAAGACTATTATATTTTAGGTGTACACCGAGGCCTAAAACACTATCCAAAAAAAGGTGATCGCTCACAAGTCCCACTTTCTAAAAAAGTCTTTAGCCAACATGTCGTTGAACTCAAAGCGGGTTCTTACTTTGCTAAAAAGCTAATGCCTGGAATGCAACTTAAATTGAAGAAGAAATAACCGATTCTCGTGAGAACAAGACAAGATACTCATCTTTAGCAATGACACCTAAGTGATCTCTGGCTAATTTTTTTTGGTAAGAACGAGATGTTTTTATTTTGTGAATTTCACCAACTAGCTCAGCATTATTTTGGCGAAGCAATTGTAACTCATTTTCCTGAGCTTCCAAGGTTTGGTTCATGGAATAATAATCAATAACTCCACTCTCCATAAAGAACATTCGTAATACTAAAACGCCACAAACGGCCCACCCAAGTTTGGTCCAAGACCACTCAAAACCTCGAGATGCCCCTGCAGTTTTTCTTTTCTTTTTAACAGGTTTGACGTAATTAACTTTTGGGCCAGTTGTTCTTTTTCTTGAGCGTTTTACTGGTTCATTAAACTCGATATCGGAGAAACTTTGTGGCATTGACCTTCGCCCAGCACGTCTTGTACTTGAACTACTCGATTGGCTTAAACCTGCATTAATCGGGCTTGCAAAGTTTAAGTCATCTTGCATACCATCCTGGTTTTCATCATTATCAAAAACAAATTCCAACTCTACGTCCCTGTATTAAGTCGCTGATTTTATTGTACTTTCTATAGTATTTTAATCCATTTACTATTTCAACACAACTTGTAAGAAAAAATGAAAAAAATGCCTAGGCAAAAATAGTTGGTTTTTGTTTAGGAGCATTTTTGTCTATCTATCCGAAGAACTAAATCAACATGCTAAAATTAATTGATGAAAATTTTTATTTTAATTAGCTTATTTAGTATGCACGCACTTGGTAACGATTGCTCCAATATACGCTTAGACGCTCCCCCTTACTTTGGAGATGAACTTTCTGCACAAAACCAAGGAAGCTCCGGGCTTTGCTTCGCTTTTACAGCTGCTTATCTTGTTGATTATATGAGAATGAAAAAGAGTAATAAAAAGGATAATTTCAGATCGTCCCCACTATTACTAGCACTAGACTACAAGACAAATGGATTTTACATTGGAAAAGGAAATCACGTAGATGGAGGCATAGCTTGCCCCACAATTTTAAGAACAAAGAAAATTTATTCAAATGTACTTGATCATAAACTCTATGATGATGTTAATTATTCTACTTTTCTCAATCAACTTCAAGAATTGTATGATGATCACTCTCTTCGTATTTCAAAAGGAGAAGCAAATGACTTTTTCTTTGAAGCTCCTCGCTTTGATGATCGTACATTAGTGTGTGGTACAAAGCAGGTATTGAGTAATTTTCTAGGTGAAATTCCACTTCTCTTTGGGGATGTATTAATAGCTATTAATCAGCCAACCTTTCCCAGTTTTGTTGATGCACTTTTTAAAAAATACAAAAAAGAGAATGTTTCACTTCGAAATACATTATCCTGTGAAGATTATGACTTTTCTCCATTTTTAAATAGCAAGAAATCGCTACTACGAAAGATAAATCAATCACTTAATCAAAAAAAGCCAATTGGTATTGGATATTGCGGTAATCAATTGCTTAGAGAAGCAGAAAGCTGTGGTCCCCATGCATCCCCGCTAATTGGAAGAAGATTTAAACAAGGTAAATGTGAATATCTTATACAAAACTCAGAAGGACCGGCATGTGATGTTCAAATAGATTATAAATATTGTAAAAACCAAGGCAGATTCTACAAAGTAGGTGATCAATGCTATGAAAAATTATACGCCCACGAGTGCGAAGCAGGAAAAATTTGGGTTAACGAAAAAGAACTTTTGAAAAGTATTTATCGTGTAACGGTAGTGAAGTAAAAAAATGCCTCATCTTAGATATAAATTAAAAAAGATAAAATTTATCGGTAAATAAGTAAAAAGCTTATTAGAAGTAATTACCGTAAAGTAAGAAACTTTACGGTATTAAAAATATTAATCTTGTGAAGTACGCTGGCGTCCTCTAAACGAACTCCCACCACTAGATCTTGGTCCTCGCGAAAAACGTCTTTCAGAGTTTCCGCTTCCACCACTTTCACGGTTACTTGCACCAGCATCACGACTGTTTCCGCCATTACCACTACTATTACCATAGCTACGACGACCACCACTATCACGGCCAGAACGATATCCGCCACCATCTCGACCACCGGAACGACTTCCACCGCCACCTGAGCGACCTTTAGCAACTTGGATTTTAAAGTTTTCACCATTCCAAGGTTGATCACTTAAGCCAAGGGCTTTATCTTGATATGTATCTGGGATTTCAAAGAAAGAAAAATCATCCATTATACTTATTTTTCCAACTTCTCCACCACTGATAGCGAGGTTACCTGAAACAAGTCTAATCAACTCCCCAGGTACCATGCCTTTTTGCCGTCCAATTGTAATATGGTATCTTTCATATCCAACTTGAGCTCCATTGGCCGTACGTCCACCACCAGATCTACGATCTTCGCGCCCACCAGCACTTCTATCATTTCTATCACTTCTTCCTCGTGGTTCAAGGTCAATTGAACGGGCCCTTTTATAACGTTTAAGTGATTGTTCAAAAATGTAAGTATAAAGACCTTTCATTAAATCTTCTTGTGAAAGAGCAGAAAAGCGTTCCTTAAAGCTTGCAAAACTTTTTTCATCACCTGCAAAACCTGCAATTGCTTCATCAAAGTGAGCCACTGATTTTTCAGTTAAAACATTTACGATTTCTTGCACGGTAGGTAATTTTACAAGCTCAATTTTAGCTTTAGTAAGTCTTTCAATTTGAGAAATTCTACGCACTTCAGAAGGTTCAATGATGGATAGTGCAATCCCTTTACTTCCACCTCGACCAGTTCTTCCAATTCGGTGAACATAAGATTC
>JABJPQ010000131.1 GCA_018663815.1 Halobacteriovoraceae bacterium
ATTTTTTGACAAAAAAAATTTTAATTCCTCCACAATTTCTGTTGGTAAACAATTGAATTGTACATCTTTTTCACCAGCATTGAAAAAATGACTCCCAGTCGTTTTTGTTAACAACTGCTGTTCTTTAGAATCATTTTTCAAGTCAAATGGAGTTTCCTCTAAACAATGATCTAAAAATGAAGCAACTTCTCCTTCTTCTTCTTTAGGTAATGAACCATCAGGAGTACATAACATACTTGTTGTAAAAAAATAGCTACATAACGTTAGTTAAGTTAAGTTAAATAGAAAAGAATGGTTAGAATATAACGTGACAGCATTCCTATATCGTATATGTCTTTGCAAAGATGCAAAGACACTTTATAGCATGCATTCCATGCCCATGGATGCAGCATAACGTAGATGTCGAGTAAGTGTCCGTTCGGGTAAGTGTCCATACCAGGTTTTTTTGGTAAGGACACTTGTATGTGTCCGTAGAAAAAAATTTACCATGTGGACACTTGCCCGAACGGACACTTACTCGTCATCTATTGATTTTGAAGCGTTCTGTACGGACACTTTGCCCGTACGGACACTTAAGTGAGGTACAAGTGTGAATCTGCCAAAGTGTAGAAAGACTGTTTTTTTATTTGTTGTGTGGTGTATGCACTTAACTAATTATTGATATGCTTTTTTTATTGATATCCCATCGTATGTCAATAATAGTTAGTTATAAGTTAACTAAGTTAGCATTTAGTTAAGTTTCTTGATCTTGTTTTTGTAATAAGAGATAAGAGATGGTTTTCCTTTCTTATTCAAGAAACGATATCCGTTCCCAAGTGCTTTGGCTCATATTGAAAACCATAAGTTACTTGGTTTGAACGTCTTTAACTTAAACGGAAACTTGAAGTTAACTTAACTTAACTTATTATTCCAAGCAATTTGGAGTTTTTCTTCTACTTAATATGCATCTACTTTCTTTTTTCATATGTAAATTTTAGAGATCGTTGCATTGTATGAAATAAAAAGGTAACTCGTAATAAAATTTAAATACTTTGTTAGTTAGAAAACCCAAAATTTTGGGTTTGTAAAAATGAAGTTCAATATATTCGCCAATTATACATTACACAGTAATTGGTTTATAATTTTCTTCTTAAATTAGATTTACAAAGAATATAGTTTGCTTTTAAAATGGGTTTTAATTCATATGATTACTTATAGCATACATATTCTTCCATTGAGGGGTATTTATAAAAATTATTTTAATTTTGATGTTCATTTGCTATATTAAATACAAAAATGGAATTCAATAAAATGAATGCAAATATGAGTATCTATTTGGCATTATTATGGAATATAAGACCTAAAACTCTTATCATTTCCGTCATTTTTCCTGTATAAAGTATAAAGGTTCCCTTTCATATCCAATCCCAATACTGTTGACAGCCCATAAAATTGCTTTTTGAGTGCATATAGCTTTGAAAAAGAATTTCAACGCTAATAATGAGTCAAAATGAAAGAAAGACATGTGATAATGAGAAGTGTGGCCAATCATTTACCTATACAAGACATAATCGTTGCACATGTTGCGAAATGGATTCCGATAGATACTTTTGCTGTAGTGCGTGCTACATGACTTTAAATTGCAAACGTTGCAATCCAAATTGCGAACTTACTAACCATAGTAACCATAGCGATAGTAAATCTCATTCCTCTGAACTGATAATTTCTCAATCTTTATCAGTTAGCACCCCAAATGCAAGCGCTGCAAACGTGAACTACTCTTGCAGTAGTTCACAATCTATTAACGTTAGATTAAATAATCAATCAATGTCAAATCAGTCAATGCAAATTGATTCCAACTCTTCGAGTCAGATACAAAAAGACGCTGAGATGGCAAAAAAGTTGCAAGAACAATTTGACGACGAAGAAAATATAAGTCCAAGTCCAAGTCGAAGTTTTCGTGATGTTGTTGCTGTTGCTGATGCTCCTATTAAAGGTACTCCAGTATCGATCAATTCAAATAAAGAAAGGGTCGGGTTAGAATCA
>JABJPQ010000365.1 GCA_018663815.1 Halobacteriovoraceae bacterium
CTTTTTTGAATTCCTTTTACTTTTTCAGGTAGTTTTTTGCTTCTGTTTTTGTCAGTTTCTTTAATGATCGAAAGGCCATTCTCAAGGACTATTCCATCTGAAAGTGACCGCAAATTATACAAATGCTTTTTTTTGTCTGTTACATCTCGTTTCCCCGTAACCTCATTAACGGGATTAACAAGAATATGATTATGAGTTTTATTAGTATCAGTATGAGTGACAACAAGAAACTCATGGTTTGGGAAGTAGCGTTTAGCTAATTCCGTTCCCATGAAATTGATTTTCTCAGCACTCAACTTGCTACTTTCTTCTGGATTAAAACTATGAATAACTTCAAAGGCTACATTGACATTTTTTCTCCCACGCATGGTATCTTTCGCAAAACCAGCTTGAGTATTTTTAAATGTATCAATAGCTTGTCCAGCTACGCAGTTATTTGTATTTGTCACCAGTTCTGTTCCTCTATCTTTTAATAAATATTCTTCATAATCACTTGCAGACATTTCTTTGTTTTTGGGAATGTCCTTTCTCCACTTAACCTTTATGTACGCCATGACCGTAATAAATGAGAGTGTTTAAAGTTTTAAATTCCTCAAGGACTTTATCTAAAGTGTCGTTCCAGCCATGCATAAAGCCTGAGTTTAGTTTTTTAGCTACTTGGTTAAGATTATTTCCAATGCGATTCATGTCTTTTTTTAGAGTCTCCAAGTCTTTTTGAGTTACAAGAACTTTTGTTGGAAGACGATTGAAATAAGCATCCCTTAATAATGTTGGTACTGTTTTACTTAGTTTGAAACTATCCTTTTGCACTTGTTTATATTCAGAAGGAGAGAAACGCACGTTTGCTCTACCGCCAAGGTCAAATTCAAGTTGTTCTTCTTTGCTCATAGTAAGTCCTTTTCTGTTAGTTAAAGTAATGCGCTTTTAATTACTTTAAGAAAAATAGTTATCCATCCTTCTAGGTCTTCTGTTTTTTCGCTCAGATCGTCTAGTGCATCTTCGTGGTCTTCAATTAGCACTTCTGATTTTCCTATTGCCTTCATTAAATTATCTGTGGCGAAATTCTGTTCTTCTGATTCGTTCAATTTGAACCTCCTTTTTGTTATTTTTAGTAAACTCTCTTTTCAGAGAATTATTTGATTTAATTACGGCGTTAATTGCTATAATTAGCCTCCTTTCTGCTTTGATTAGTTCAGGTGATTTATTTATATATGGTTTAATTACTTTTTCTTTTCGTTCCTTTTTTATTTCTTTTAGGATTACGTTGTTATTTTTGATTATTTTTGATTATTTTTAGTGCTACTTTTTTATGTGGATTATTTGTTGCGCAGCCTGTGTTAATTGCTATTATTGTTATTAGTAGTGTTGTTTTTAGTTTTGTTCGTTTTGTTTTGTTAGTTTGTTTCATTTTTTGTCCTTTTTTAATTTGTTGTCTGTTTTGCTATTTTTTTTTATTTTTTGGTATGCAAGCATGGAGTGTGGCGCCACACTCCTTAAAAAAACTCGTTCCGAGCAAGGGACAAGCCCTTTTTTTACTTGTTGAGGGCAAGCCCCCAAGCCCCCGTTGGAGCAGCTTCGCTGCCCCAAAATGCTCGTTAAACTCGCTCTTTTATTACTCATAATAAGGCTCCCACAGTCTTAACAGCGGTAGTCGCAGAGCTTGCCGTATTACTCGCACCACCAATGAACTCAGGTGCAGATTCTTCGTTATTCTCCATTAACATTGGCCTTAAAAAGAAAAACACACTTCCTGTTGTAAGTGTTGCCACAAGTAATTGAATCCAAGAATAAATAGAATAAAAGTAGTACATTCTTGAACTGATAAGCTTCGCTCCATACAGCGAAATGCCATCAGAAAAATGTCCAAACTCTCTCATTATTTCAGTTGATTGAGCTATGTTTGTCATAATGTGATAGAACAAAACCCAAAGCGGAGTCCAAAGAAGTACAGAAAAATAAAGTGCAAACCAGTAAATTAAGACTTTCCATTTTCCGGCCACAACAAAGAAAATTAGAAACGGGAAGACAGCAACCAGTGCTAACTTAATTAGCCCTGCAACGTGGGGAGCGCGAGCAAGATGCTCACTGAATTTTTGACTTCTAACCGCTGCTTCAGATGCGCCATGTTCTTCAGAAAATCCAAAGATTGACAGGACAGCATCAAAAGAAAATAAGCGGTTGAGGTATTGAAAAACTCTTCCTGTTGTTCCGGGGAGTTGTGAACCTTTCATAATTCCC
>JABJPQ010000191.1 GCA_018663815.1 Halobacteriovoraceae bacterium
AATGGGGTTAGGATTGCAATTAGTGATTCTGGTGTGGAAATAAATCATGATGACTTAATAGCTAACACACTTCCTGGGGAGCATAGAGACTATTCATTAAGCTCTCCCTACACTGGTGACCCTGTGGCAACCTCGGGGCATGGTACGGCCGTATCTGGCATTATCTCCGCTGTGGGCTGGAATAATATGGGATCAATTGGGGTTGCTCCTGGTGCCAAATTTGCGGGCTTTCAATTTTTAAACTCACTTCAAAGTACTGAACTACTTGTTCATCAATCATCAGGAAATTTTAATGTATTTAATTACTCTTACGGTGATGCTCTTTATGAGGATAATTTATCAGATTCAGTTTATTTGGCTCATCTAAAACATCAAACAATTACCGAGAGTAAAGTTTTTGTTAAAGCTGCTGGAAACGAGCATCGTTTGGCATCAGGAACAACATGTGCTCCTCATAACGCCAATTTTCCTTTTGAAAATGAATCACCATTTTTAATCATCGTTGGAGCTGTTTCTAGTATTAGCGCAAATCCTACGCTTAACCATACAGCTATAAAATCGACTTATTCGAATACGGGATCTAATATATGGGTTTCCGCACCAGGTGGTGAATATGGTAAAGACAGTCCTGCAATTATCACCACAGATTTACCAACTTGTTTTAAAGGGTATTCTAAAGCGGTTCCTTTACCAGTAAACTCATTTGAATATGGACATAGCTTAAATTTAGCATGTTTATACACATCAAGCATGAATGGAACAAGTTCAGCTGCACCTATGGTGACAGGGGTAGTTGCTCTTATGTTAGAGGCAAATCCAGCACTTAAAATGCGAGACATAAAACATATTTTGGCCAATAGCTCAGTGAAGATAAATCCAAATCATCTCGATAATTATTTTGGAAAAACTCATCCTAGTGATGCTCTATCAGGTTGTGGCTCTGGTAACTTAATTGGACATGAATATGAGCAAGGTTGGGTTACAAATGCGGCCGGGTATGATTTTAATAATTTTTATGGTTTTGGAATGGTAGACGCACTTGCTGCTGTTAATGCAGCTAAAGTTTATTCGTCAACTATTGGTACACTTGTTGAGCAAAACCAAGATTTTAATATTGCGAAATATTCCAGTGGATCTATTAATCAAGCTATCCCTGATGGAGATGCAACAGGAAGTTCACACGGGATTACAATTGCAGGAGGAGATACACTAAAGGTCGAATCAGTGCAGGTTAAAGTAAAAGTTTCCCATGGTCGTTCAGGAGAGTTAGGGGTTGAGCTTGAAAGTCCAAGTGGAACGAAAAGTATCTTAATGAATATAAATAATAGTTTTTTATTACTTGATACGAATAATGATGGTAGCCTAGAAGGTGATAGTGATTTAAATATTGTTTTAACCTCCAATGCTTTTTATGGTGAAGACTCTGATGGAGTGTGGACTATTAAAGTTATTGATGGCAAAGAACTTACTACAAGCTCTATTACAGGAACATTCCAAGATTGGAATATTAATATATTGGGTCATAATTAAGGATTGAATATTGACTAAAACTAAAGCCTCAACTGTTTTTACAGCATTGATTTTCATTCAAGTTCTTTTTGGTGTGAATTTCCCGGCCAGTAAAGTTATTGTTGGTCAGATGGATCCCATTTTATGGTCCAACATCAGGTTCTTTTTAGCTGGTATTGGAATGCTCTTTTTTACGTTACTCTTAAAAAGAGAGCACCCAAAGTTAGATAGAGAATTTTTAATTCCAGTTACTGTTCTTTCCATACTTGGTATGGCCCTTGGACAGGGAGTTTTTCTGGTTGGTCTAAGGCATACAACCTCTATTAATTCGGCCATTCTTATTACTTGTATTCCAATTTTAACATTATTGATTGTTGTTATACGAGGACAGGAAGAACTTAATTTCAATAAGCTTGTGGGCTTTGCAATGTCCTTTATGGGTGTTGTACTTATGCGCGACATTGCTAGCTTCAAAGTAGGTAATGAAACCTTGATTGGTGATTTATTAGTCTTTTTTGCAGCTTTTTGCTTTGCTATGTATTTGAGTTTCGGCAAGAAATTTTTTATGAAATACGATAATATGTGGTCGACAACGTGGATGTTTTTTATTTCCTCGATTGCCATGGGTGTGATTAATATTGGTAAGTTTTCTAGCCTGTCAGAAGTGTCAGTGGATAATTTATTTCTATACTGCGCTAGCTTTTCCATCCTTGGAGCAACTTTATTAACTTACTTTCTTAATAATTGGGCCCTAAAACGTGCACCGTCAGGTAATGTGGCTATTTTCATTTATCTCCAACCAATTGTGGCCGGATTTATTGGTTATTTCTTTTTGTCCGAACACATCAGCATAAGAACTCTTGTTTGTAGTGGACTAATTCTTATTGGCTTACTTTTTTCTATCTCTAAAAAGTAGCCAAAGACTGATAGAAACGCTCGTGCGTCGCATACATTTTCTTACATTCTAAAATTTTTCTAGTCGTTAATTAACACTCCTGTTTACAATATAATATACAGATTATGAAAAGGAGTTTCATATGTTCAAAAAAGTCTTAGCACTAATGATGGTGTGTTTTTGTTCTTACAGCTTTGCTGCACAGAATTTAGCTACATTTAAAAAACGTTTTTCTTTTGTCAAAAATACCGAAGGAGAAATTACCTACGTTCGCATGAATCTTGTTAATAAAAAGTGGACGATTGCTCCCTACTTAAAGCAGATTAAGCAAGATATTCAAAAAGAAATCCAACGCATGCAAAGTAAATCTTATCAGCATGAGCTTGATAATTTTATTAATCAACTTGCTGATGACGATAATAAATCAGTACAAGTCGCTGAAAACATCGGGGTGATTAGACGCTCCCTTGAGAGCCTTGAAAAGGCAGATATTGAAGGTATTTTTAAGCAAGCTGCAACAAAAGGTGTGCTGGGAAAATTTCAAAAAGAATTAAAAAATGCTTTAATGATGCTTGATCTTTCTGTCATTGCAAGCACGCAAGATGCTCGTTACTTCTATAAAAGAAACGTTACTTATGAAGTGGTAAAACGTGCAATCGACTTTGCTAAGAAAAAATTTAGTAGTGTACCAGTTTTAAATCTTGTCTCTTTTGTTATGGTGAGAGTTCATGACATGGTTTTAGAGCAAAGATTGTATCACCAAAACATGCTGTTACATTATCTGCAAAATGTGAAAGAGAATGATTTAGGAGTTACTGTTTCTGAAGCGGATAGGATTTTTTCTTCTATCTATGAGTCTCGTATTGGAGTACTAAGTTACAAAGAATCAAATCTAGCTGTTAATACTTGGGCTAAATATGGACTTTCAAAGTTCTATACGATGTTAAGAACAGCTAACACAAAACTAAGAAGAAATACTCGTGTTTTTGATTCTGTAGGAGCACGCTATGATTTTGCTTTTTTTGAAGCCAAAGAAGATAATGAGCGAGTGGTTAAAAACCTAATCCATACTAAACACTCATTTTCAACTAAGATGGCCACAGCATATAACTATGATAAGCCGGATGCTGTGAGACGTTTTAGGTCTTTGCTTAATCTTGGGCAAGTAGGGTTGGGTTTTCTTCCAATACCAGGCTGGTTAAAAGGGCAGGTTGATTCGTTCATTGATTCATACTATGTAGAGCAAAAGCTATTAGAGGGTGCCCTTGTTGCTTATTTTGACATTAATGGAAATACACTGATGTCAAAAAATCTTAAGGCACAATTAATAAATCCGTATATTTATTAATAAGTATTTTATAACAATAAAAGTGAGCCAATATAATGGCTCACTATATATTTTCACATGTCTTTTATAATGAAACAGAGTATGTAAAAACTACCGTTTTTTCCTTAAGAATATATAATAATACAAAATACTGCTATAAATTATTGTCTTAATAACGCTTGGATTAATGATGTTAAAAATTATTTATGGTCTTATCTTTTTTGTACTTGTAAGTTCTCAACTTGGAGCACAGACAAATTTTTATCCCAAACGATCTGCCAAAGAGCTTGTTAATGAATATGGAAGCCTTGTTTATAATAGAAGTTGTGCCAGTTGCCACGATAATGCTAGGTTTTATCCGATCTTACATGGTCAAAGTGTAGA
>JABJPQ010000487.1 GCA_018663815.1 Halobacteriovoraceae bacterium
CGGAGCTCAATGCGGCTTTTGCACTCCAGGAGTTGTCTGTTCACTTGCAAGTATGAGTGAAGATGTAAAGAAATTCAAAAAAACAATAACCAAGAAAAAAGTAAAAAATTATCTCACTGGTAATCTGTGTCGGTGTACTGGTTACGAGCCAATCATTGCAGCAGGAGAGCATACTGAAATTGATAAAGTGGTCGGTTTCTCTGATCGATATAATCATGCTCAGATGATTCATAAATTTAAATCATTGAATAATCTTGATGTTAACTTGGTGAGTGATACTCATGAGGTTTATATACCCTCAAGTTATAAAAACCTTTTCTCACAAAACATGATTGCAAACACTCAGATTACTGCGGGGGCCACAGACTTAGGTGTAATGATAAACAAGGGGAAAGGAACTCCATCCAAGATCACTTCTTTAAGTGGGATCATTGATGCTTATAAAATTTTAAATAATGAATCAGGGCTGATTATTGGTGCAAGAGCATCCCTTACTGATGTAGAAAAATCATGTAAAAAAGATTTTAGTGAATTTTCCTATAAGTTGAAAATATTTGCCTCTCCCCAAATTAAAAACAAAGGGACTTTAGTTGGCAACCTTGTCAATGCCTCTCCTGTTGGAGATACAATTCCATTCTTAATTGTGGCCGGTGCGATTGTTATTATTCAGAATAGTCAAAGGTCAAGACGTGTACCAGTCGCCTTATTTTTCAAAGGTGGATACAAACAGATAGATTTGCAACAGGATGAAATCGTAACTCATATTATTGTACCGAAAAACCAACTTAAATTTAAAATCTATAAAGTTTCAACCAGAAAAGATCTTGATATTTCAACTGTTAGCATGGCCATTTCTTATATTCTTGAGAATGATAAATTTAGTAAGTTTAAAATTACTTTTGGGGGAGTGGGTCCAACTGTGATGCAAATTAAATCTGTTGAAAATGAAATTATTGGAAAAGCCTTAACACCTCAACTCTATAAAAAATTGGCAAAATTAATTGATGCTGAAATTACGCCGTTAAGTGATTTGCGTGGGACTGAGAAGTATAGAAGAACACTTTGTCACAATTTATTTTTAAAATTTTGTGATGAAGTTATGGCCATTATTGATCGCAAGAAAATTGAGGTATCACTTTGAGTATTGGAAAAAATATTAAGCATGACTCAAGTCTGGCTCATGTTACCGGCGAAAGTATTTTTATAGACGATAGAGAAGCTTTGGCCAGTGAAGTTTTTGTCGGTGTTGTAGGTAGTCCCGTTGCTTGTGGTACTTTAAAAAAGATATACTCTCAAAAAGCACTTGAGTATCCAACATGCCTTGCTGTTTATACTGCGAAAGATCTTGTTGTAAAAAAATGGGGTGCTATTGTTCACGATCAACCCTTATTAGTGGAAGAAGAGATTGGATATATAGGTGAGCCCATATGTATCTTTGCCTGCTCTAACCGATACGATTTAGAGGAAATAAAAAAACTTTTCACTTTTGATATTCTTGCGAAAGAAGGTGTTTTTACTTTAGAAGAAGCGTTAAAAAAAAATAACCTACTTTATGCAGCTCCAAAACCCTTTGTTCAAGGTGATATCAAAAAGGGTTTTGAAGAGTCTGAATATATCTTGGAGGGATCATTTTATAGTGGTGGCCAAGAACATTTTTATATGGAGTCGCAAGCAAGTGTGGCTTATCCTATGGAAAATGGACAAATTGAAGTTCATTCATCCAGCCAACACCCAAGTGAAACCCAAAGACTTGTGGCCGAGGCCTTAGGTCTCTCTTTTCAGCAAGTTGTTTGCATTGTTAAAAGATTAGGGGGAGGATTTGGAGGAAAAGAATCTCAAGCAGCACCTATTGCTGTATATGCAGCCTTGGTCGCAAGTAAATTCAATCGTGCTGCTCGACTTATACTAACCAAAGATGAAGATATGAAAATCACTGGTAAACGGCATCCGTTTTATAGTGAATATAAAGTAGGCTTCTCTAATGAAGGGCTGATTAACGCTCTTAAAGTAAAATTAAATGCAGATGCTGGAGCCTACCTTGACCTGAGCTCTTCAATTTTAGAACGGGCCATGTTCCATGCTGATGGCGCGTATTATCTTCAAAATGTTCATATTGAAGGCAGAGCATTTAAAACAAATAATGCTTCTAATACTGCTTACCGAGGCTTCGGTGGTCCCCAAGGTAATATGGTGGTTGAAAGTATTTTAGAAGATATCGCTCTTTTTTTAAAAAAAGATTCTTTTGATATTCGACGGCTAAATATTTATCAAAATAAAAATACCAAAACTCCTTATGGGCAAGATCTTGAAAATAATATGCTTCCCGCGCTTTTTGATAAAGTTCTTATTTCATCCGATTATAAAAAACGACTAACTCAAATTGAACATTGGAATAATAAAAAATACGGATCTCTAAAAGGAATTTCAATAACAGCGGTTAAGTTTGGTATAGCCTTTACAGCACGTTTTTTAAATCAAGGCTCAGCGTTGGTAAATCTCCATTTGGATGGGTCTTTACAAGTATCAACTGGTGCAATAGAGATGGGGCAAGGGATAAATACTAAACTTGGACAAATTGTAGCTCATTGCTTTGGTGTCTCTTGTGATGTTGTTCAAGTGATGACGACCTCTACTGAAAAGAATCATAATACTTCACCGACAGCAGCATCTTCAGGTTCTGACATTAATGGAGCAGCTGCTTTACAAGCGAGTAATCAAATCAAAGCTCGTTTGACTAAATTAGCACAATTAATTTTTAAAAATGAAATTTCGGATGATTTAAATGAATTTGAACTCGGAGATTCTAACTTGTCTGGTGATATTGTTTTTGTTGATGGCCAGGTTAAAGAAATTAGCTCTGGTAAGAAATTATCGCTTAAAGAATTAATTCAAATGGCCTACTTTAATAGAGTTTCTTTAGGAGGCTATTCATTTTATAAAACTCCAGAGGTTGGCTTTTCTAAAGAAACGGTTGAGGGGAAAGCTTTTAATTACTATACTCAAGGAGTTGCCGTTAGTGAGGTTATTGTCGACGAGTACACTGGTGAAGTCAAAGTCACTGGTACGGATATTTTAATGGATCTGGGTCGTCCTCTAAACCCTGGCATTGACAAAGGTCAGACGACAGGAGCCTTTATTCAAGGTATGGGCTGGGTCACAACAGAAAAACTTGTTTATGATAATAAAGGAAATCTTTTAACTCATTCACCAACGACATATAAGATTCCAAATATTCAAGATACTCCTAGAACTTTTAATGTGGATTTTATTTGCAATGAAGATAACCAATGTAATGTTCATAGGTCTAAAGCTGTTGGAGAGCCTCCATTTTTACTTGGAATAAGTGTATGGACGGCCATAAAACATGCGCTATCTTTCCGTAATATTAAAAATATTAATAGCGAGTTAACTTCTCCTGCTACCAATGAGACTGTCTTAGTTGAATTAATGAGGCTTAAGGGTGTCTAATTCATTTGAAAACTACATTGATTGTTGTCATAAACTTATTGGCTCCAAAAAATCATTTGTGGCCATATCCATTGTTGATGTTAAAGGTAGTTCCCCTGGAAATTTAGGTGCAAAAATTATTGCATCAAAAAATGGTATTGAATTTGGAAGTATTGGTGGTGGTAAGCTAGAAGCTTTTGCTCTTAATGAAGCCAAAAATATAATATTAAATAAAAGGGATGCAACAAATTTAAAAAATATAAACCTACAAAAAGATATTGGTATGAATTGTGGGGGAGAAGTAACTCTTGTATTTGAACCTTATTTACTCAGCAAAGAATGGAAGATTGTTTTGTTTGGGGCTGGACATGTTTCACAAGCATTATCTCGTGTTTTACTTAAACTCAATTGTGCTTTAACCATTTTCGATTCTAGGCCAGAATGGTTAGACAAGTTGCCTAATGATACTAAACTAACAAAAATATGCAGGGCCGATATGAGTTGTGAAATTCTAAATATCGATCCAGCAAGCTTTATCTGTTTAATGACAATGGGTAGTCAAACAGATCTACCTATTCTAAACGAAGCCTTAAAAAAGGACTTTCCCTTTATTGGAATGATAGGGAGTACGGTTAAAAGAAAAAGTATCGAGCAAGAGTTGGTAAAACTTGGGCACTCAAATGATAATTGTAACAAATTTATCTGCCCCATAGGTGAACAATTTGGGTCTAATGACCCTGAAGAAGTTTCATTGAGCATCGCAGCACAACTTCTTAAGCTCCGGTAACCCATTCTACACTGTATGTTTAAGCCTCTCTTAAGTATGTAATTATAACATAATCCTATTAATGATTTACCTTTTGTTAAATTGAGTTTACTTAATAACTGAAGTTAACCTCAGTATGGAGATTTATAATGTTTAAAAAAGTTTTGGTCTTAGGATTAATAATGATTTCTCAGGTAGTCGTTGCGAGGTCGCTCGCTCCAAATAATGCAACTGTAGAAATAAACGTAAGAGTTTTATTTGAGAAAAGATGGACTTTAGTTTGTATGGGTCCTGGTTGTGGTAAATCTCAGCCTTTTTGGGAAGTAATTCTTAAGGTTGAAGATCCTAGTCGTGTGCTTAAAACAATAAATGTTTCAGAGAATATGACTCGTACAATTGGTATGAATGAAAAACCAGACATGCTTGTTGTTGCTAATAATAAAGTTCATGATGGTGAATTACTGAAGTTAGAAGGAGTTATTCGATACAGCTCAATAAGTGGACCTTCAGAGATGGCCAGACTTGTAAGAGTGGATAGACTTGTTTCATTGGGCTCAGAAGTCTTAGGGCCAATGGGAGTGTATACTTGTGAAAACCTTACTTATAAAGGATTAGATTATCTTCTCACTATTAACGGAAAAAATTCTCAAGTATGGGCTTCTAAAGATGGCATACTTAAAGTTCTTAAAGGCAAAGTTAAGGTAAAGTCAGCAGGTCAGAAGCTAGTATCGGTAGAAATCATTGCGCCTAAAGAAGTTATTGATTGGTCTAGAGAGGCAGATTGTTGGAAGATGAGTACAGAGCCAAACCTCTATTTTAATTTTAAAGGAAAGTCTCCTTGGGTAAATATCAGTAAGACTCTTTATTCTGACCCACGGGTTGCCTGTAATATACCAAGATTTAGACCTCAAAGACCTGCAGATCTTAACTGTATTAGGCTTTAAACCATATCAATTCTAAGGATTTATTTATGAAAATGTTTATTCCCATGATTTTATTAGCAAGTTCTTCAGTATTCGCCAGTAATGTAGAAGTGTATGACTGCTCATTCATTGAACCAGAACTACAAGGAATGACTCATAGAGTAGAAATTAAAAATACTGTTATAACAACTTCAGTGTTTGCTGATGGAGAGGTTTTTGTTGATCAAGCACCTTGTGATCTTCTACCGACAGGAAATAAAAAAATGAGCCTTATTTGTACTGATGAAGAAGGCGACACAATGAATATAATTTTGGATACAAAAGCTTTAACTCTTGAGGGAAAAACACCTTGGGGTTTTGAAACAACAATGGTTTGTACTAAAAAGTAAGGTTAACGAGCTAGCTAGTTACTGCTACAAATGTATTGGTCTATTATCTGTAGCTGCTAAGCATGCCTCTTTAAAAGCTTCCGTGTATGTAGGGTGAGCATGACAAGTTCTTGCAACATCCTCTGCACTTGCTTTGTACTCCATGGCCAAAACTGCTTCTGCAATTAAATCTGCACAACGTGGTCCAATCATATGCACACCCAAAATTTCATCAGTTATAGGATCGGCTAAAACTTTTATAAGTCCATCTGACTCTTCGGATGCACGAGCTCTACCAAGGGCCTTAAAGGGAAACGAGCCTTTTTTATATTTTACTTTATTTGCTTTAAGCTCTTCTTCTGTTTTGCCTACTGAAGCTACCTCGGGCCATGTGTAAATAACACCGGGGATAAGATCATAATTAACATGTGGTTTTTGATTTGCAAGTTGTTCAGCAACAAACATACCTTCTTCTTCTGCCTTATGCGCTAGCATAGTTCCTTTAACAACATCACCTATAGCATAGACACCATCAACCGTTGTTTTTAAATGCTTATCAGTTGGGATTCTTCCCCGCTCATCCACACTTATACCGATATTTTCTAAACCTAGGTTATCGGTGTAAGGCCGTCTTCCAACTGATACTAAGCAATAGTCACCTTCGAGAATTAAGGCTTTGTCCTTTTTAATATCTTTGGCCGTAAGCTTTATTGCTGTTCCAGTATTTTCGACTTTTTCTACTTGATGGGAGAGGTAAAAATCAATGCCATCTCTTTTGAGAACCTTTTGTAAATTTCTTCCCAGTTCTTTATCCATCATAGAGATGATGCCATCGGCATATTCGACAACTGATACCTTTGCTCCCAACCGTTTGTAAACAGAGCCAAGTTCAAGGCCAATAACACCTGCGCCAATGACGACTAAATGTTCAGGGACTTCGGTTAGCTTTAGGGCTTCAGTTGAAGAAATAATTCTTTTTTTATCAATTTCCATTCCAGGAAAACTCGTTGGCTTTGAACCAGTGGCAATAACGGTGTTTTTTGTTTTAATCTCTATCGTTTCATGCTCGGTTTTTATCGCTATGGTATTTTTATCTTTAAAAGATCCATGCCCAAAAAAAGTTGTAATTTTATTTTTATCCATAAGATATTTGACACCACCACAGGTTGTGTCAACAACATCCTGAACTCGCTTTACCATTTTAGGGAAGTCTAGTGAAACATCACCAACATTAATACCGTGAATGGCATGTGAATGAATTGTTTGATGATACCTCTCACTTGAGTCTAGAAATGCCTTTGAGGGGATACAACCTACATTTAAACAAGTGCCACCCAAGGTGCTGTAGCGTTCTATTATGGCCGTCTTAAAACCAAGTTGAGCCATTCTGATAGCGCATACATATCCACCAGGGCCAGAACCTATTACAACAACATCAAAATTATTTTCAGACATCTTTTATCCTTATAAAGTAAAAATTAAATATTAAGTATCATTTTCGCTGGATCTTCTAAAAGCTCTTTTACCGTTTTTAAAAATCCTACAGAGTCTTTGCCATCAATAACACGATGATCGTAAGAGAGAGCAATATACATTATCGGACGTACCACTATTTCTCCATTAACGACCCATGGTCTTTGGACAATATTATGCATTCCTAAAATGGCAGATTGGGGTATGTTTAATATGGGGGTGGAAAGCATTGAACCAAACACACCACCATTTGTAATAGTAAAAGTTCCACCACTCATTTCTGCAACGGAAAGTTTTCCATCCCTTGCTTTACCAGCCAGTCTTTTAATTTCTAATTCTATTTGGGCAAGACTCATTGATTCAGAATTTTTTAAGACGGGAACGACGAGTCCTTTTTCCGATGATACGGCAATACCTGTATCAACGTAATTTGGGATGAGTAGCTCTTCTCCTTCAATTTGTGCATTTACTAAGGGATGTTTCTTCATGGCCAAAGTAGAAGCTTTGGTAAATAAAGACATAAAGCCAAGTTTAACCCCATGAGCTTTGACAAAATCATCTTGGTACTTTTTTCTTAAATCCATTAATGGTTTCATATCAACCTCATTAAAAGTCGTAAGCATCGCCGTTGAATTTTTTGCTTCGGTTAATCTTTTGGCAATTGTTTTACGCAAACGAGTCATCTTTTCACGTTTGATTTCTCGTGAATTATTTGTGGGCATTTGACTTGCTACAACTTGATCTGCTTGAGGTGACGCCTGAGCCTCTTTCGCATTAAGAGCATCTCCCTTAGTAATTCTTCCGTCCTTGCCAGTTCCTTGTATTGTGCTTTCATTAATATTTTTCTCATCCAGAATCTTTTTAGCTGCTGGAGATGCATGCTCAATATGTTTTTCACTGGTAGGCATTGGGCTGGGTGTTGTTGCTGCAGTTGTTGCTGGCGAAATCTCTGCTGCAGGTTGCGCACTTGCTTCACCTTCTTCTAAGCTACCAATAACTGCACCAATGAGTAAGTCAGTACCTTCTTCAACTGTAATTTTAAGAACACCACTTGACTCGGCAGGCAGTTCAATGGTGGCTTTGTCTGATTCAATATCACAAATGATATCACCTTCCTCAACAAATTCACCGTCTTCTTTATGCCAGGCAACGAGGGTCACTTCAGTGATGGATTCTCCAATTACGGGAACTTTAATTTCAATGGCCATGTTTATTCCTTATTTTTTAAATGCTTCTTTTACAATATTTAGTTGTTCGTTTTTATGAACGGCAGAGTGTCCTGTGGCCGGAGTTGCGCTCATAGGTCTTGCGATGACTTTAAAGTTCATGAAAATTTCAAATTGTCTGGTGATAAGGTGTTCCCAGTAACCCATATTAATGGGTTCTTCTTGTACCCAAATAAATTCACTGTCTTGATATTTAGTTAAAAGACTTTGTATCTGGTTTTTTGGAAATGGGTAGAGTTGATCAACACGAACTAACGCTATGTCGTCGATATTATTTTCTTCTCGATAAGTTAGTAAATCATAATAAATTTTCCCACTACAAAAAAGTGTGCGTCTAGCTTTCTGTATGGTCAAATCGTCAATGATTTCTTGAAAAGATCCTGTTTCTAAATCAGAAACTTTACTAATGCATTTTGGTGATCGCAGTAATGATTTAGGAGTAATAATAATGAGGGGTTTTCTAAAATTAAAACTTTGTTGCCGTCTCAGTAAGTGAAACATATTTGCAGGGGTGGAGGGAACACAAACGATCATATTTTCTTGAGCGCATAATTGTAAATACCTCTCCGGACGACAAGATGAATGCTCTGGACCTTGTCCCTCATATCCATGGGGAAGTAAAACCGTAAGTCCACTCATGCGTTCCCACTTTACTTCTCCAGCAGAGATGAATTGATCAAAAATAACTTGAGCTGTATTAGAAAAATCTCCAAATTGTGCTTCCCAAATATTTAATGATCTTGGGGAAGCCAAAGAGTATCCGTACTCAAAAGCCAGAACGGCATACTCTGAGAGATGGGAATTATATATTTTAAATTCACCTTGCTTGTCTGTTAAATGAGCTAAGCCACAATAGGGAGCATTCGTTTTCTCATCGAAAAGTTTACTCATACGGTGAGAAAATGTACCTCGGATGACGTCTTGGCCAGAAAAACGAACATTATTTCCTTCATTTAGAAGAGAGCCGTAAGCAAGCAGTTCGCATATGGCCCAATCAAGCTTGTCAGTTTCATAGGCATTTTTTCTATCATTAATAATCTTAGCCGCTTTTTTTAAAACATTAAAATCTTGGGGTGAACTCGTCATTTTATTCATGATATGATCAAGGATTTTTCGGTCCACACCAGTTACTGGGGACCTCTCAAAGTCTTCACTCTTGGCCCAAGTTAAATCCAACCATTCTGTATGTGGTCCTTTCACTTTTTGTGGAAGAGTGTCATCTTTGACATCATTAAATCGGTCAGAAAGCATTTGCTTAAAAGCTTTTTCCATTTCCTTCGCTTCTTCTTTAGTGATTTGATTCCAACCTACAAGTGAGTCGAGATACATTTGGCGCGGATTTTTTTGTTTTTGAATTAAACCATACAGGTGAGGTTGTGTATACTTAGGTTCATCACCTTCGTTATGTCCATGCTTACGATAGCAAACCATATCAACAAAAATATCCGTTTTAAACTTTTGTCTAAATTCAATTGCAAATTCTACTGCATAGACAACACTTTCAGGATCATCCCCATTGACGTGAAGAATTGGTGCATCTAGAGTTCTGGCAATCGAGCAACTGTAGTGTGATGAGCGGGCGTCGTGCCAATCAGTTGTGAAGCCAATCTGGTTATTAATGATAAAATGAATTGCTCCACCACATTGATAGGCTGGAAGCTCTGCCATTTGTAGTGTTTCGTAAACGATCCCCTGCCCTGCGACAGCAGCGTCTCCATGAATCATAATTGGAATAATAGCGTCGGTGTTTTTAGCATAACGAATATCAGACTGAGCTCTTGCGTAGCCAAGTGCTACGGGAGCGACACATTCAAGGTGGGATGGATTGTGCATTAACTTTAAATAGACTTCTTTATCATCTGTTGTTCTAACAATGGAAGAGTAGCCTTGATGATACTTTACATCACCTCCGCCAGTATGTTGCTCATTACCACCTGGTTCAAATTCTTTAAAAATAAATCCATAAGATTTTCCTATCGTATTAGCTAAAACGTTTAAACGCCCTCGGTGGGCCATACCAAAAACAAACTCTTTAATTCCGAGTTTAGCACCGTGATTGATAAGAGCATCAAGGGCCGGGATGGTTGATTCTCCACCCTCAAGTGAGAATCTTTTTTGACCAATATATTTTGTTTGTAAAAAATTTTCAAAAACAGATGCTTGATTGAGTTTATGCAGGACTCTTTTTTTCTTTTCCATCGGAAGATTAATGGTATGAAATTCTGTTTCAAACTTATTTCTCACCCAACGCCTAATTTCGGTATTATTTGAGTGATAGTATTCAATTCCTACTTTATAACAATAGACTCTTTTTATATAATCAAGGATATCTTTAAGTTTTTTTGGACCTCCCAGATCAAGAAAGTGGCCACAGTTAAATGTTGTTTCTAAGTCAGACTCTTGAAGATTATATTCAGCTAATTCTAGTTTTGCATTTCTATCCTTTCGTTTTCGAATTGGATTAGTATCAGATAATAAGTGACCACGAGCTCGGTAAGCTTGCACCAATCTAAATACGTTAAACTCTTTAACCATGTCTGAGCTTGATATTTCAGGTTGAGGTGAACCAGCTTGAGTTATGCTTTCATCATCTAATTTGTACTCAAAACCTCGAAAAAACATTTGCCAAGATTCATCAACGTCACTTGAGTCCTTTTTATATGCTTCATACATTGAGTCGATAAACGCTGAGTCCGAACTTAGTAAATGGGAATAATCATTTTTAGAAATCATGCAGTGGCCTTTATTGTGCAAAAAACATTCAATATTTATACATTTCATCTCTTAACAGTGCTAAATTATTAAAAAAATTGATGACTATATATAAAATAATTATAATAATTATTACGAAATTAGCAATGTTAATGGTGATTTAATAGCCGATCAAATAAGGATAGAAATATGTTTTTGCTGCAAATAATATTTTCTGCTTTTTTAGCACTTCAATCAACTCAAGTATTCAGTGCGACTCCTAAGTGTGAAGTTTCAGCTGGAAAAAAGTTTTGTTCGCAAGTCAATTTTGTAAAAGGTATATCGAGGAAAAGAGATTCTAAATTTAATATCTCTTTTTTTGATAAAAAAGGTCGTAAACTAAAACTAGATGCTTTACCCCAAGTAAAGTTATGGATGAAAATGAAAGGGGGACATGAGCATGGTTCCGAGACTGTGAAGATTAAAAAACTCAAGCAAGGCTACTTGGTAGAAAACGTTTGGTTTTTGATGTTGGGACGCTGGGAGCTGCGGATGGAAATTATGCTTAGGGGTCAAAAATTTACAGACACTGTAAGTCTTTGTGTCAAAAAACAAGAAAAATTAAGTCATATAGGAGAATGTTCCTCTTAATAAATAATCATATATGTGGTTATATAAGATTATTATGTTTAACTTACTCACTGTTGATGATGAAAAAGACACAGAAATACTCTTCAAACATTTCTTTAGGAAAGAGATTCAATCAGGTGTAATGTCATTGTATTTTGAGCCATCAGCTCAAAAGGGTTTGTTAAGGTTAAAAGAGCTAGAGGGCCATACAATTGTATTGACTGATATTAATATGCCAGACATGTCAGGCTTAGAGCTTCTTAAACAAATATCTATCTCTTATCCAAAAATTAAGGTTTTTTTAGTCAGTGCTTATGACAAGCATAAATTTAATGATGACATGCAAAAGTATGGAGCAGAGGGTTATGTTTCTA
>JABJPQ010000270.1 GCA_018663815.1 Halobacteriovoraceae bacterium
GTATGAGTCCGTAAAGTTAAAACTAAGAAATAAAAATACCCGTAAAGTCACGACAGAATTTAAGCTTTCCTATGGAAAACGCGAGTCAGATGATTTAACTAAAACAGAAGGTTCTGTTGGATTTATTTACCATCGGTTTTTAAATAAAAATAAAAATGCTCATGCATCTTTTGGTTATCGTGAAAACTTTACGAGTAAGGATATTTTAGCTCGTTTTGGAATTGGGTCATTTTCAAATAAGTGGGAATACTCGCTTGATCAAGAAATAATACTCGAGGAGGAAGAGGAAGCTAGGTCTGGAGCTGCAACGGTTACCGAGTTAGCCGCGACTCATCTTTATTCTAAAACACTTTTTACAACTTTTTCTTTTCAATATGCTAGAGATGAAAAGGTTGATATTTACAGTACTTTTTTTAAAATGACCTACCGCTTTGGAAATAGAGAGATTGCTCCGCTTCGAGATGGTGCTCCTGCACAAGGAAAGCTATGAGACTGACTATAAAAATACTTCTGGTTCTTACTGTTCTACAATCATCACTTGCTTTTGGGGATTCTGCAAAACAAGGATTATTAAATAAGCTTTTAAGCCCAGGTGCCCTTATTGTTGGTCATCAAGAATTAGAGCATATTGATTGTTTAAAGTGTCACGATACGGGAAAAGGTGTTCCAGATGTTAAGTGTTTGGATTGCCATAAAGAAATAAAAAAATCAATTAAGAAAAAAAATACTTTTCATGCCAATGTAAAAAAAGATTGTTTTGAGTGTCACTCTGATCATAAAGGTCGAGAGTTTGATTCGACAAAGGTTGATGAAAAAAAGTTTGATCATATTGTTACAGGACATGAGTTACATGGAAAGCACGCTGAAATAACTTGTAAAGAATGTCATAAAACGAAACGGACAAAAAAACCTATTCGAAAAAATGATACCCGTTACTTTGGAAGTGCGACGACTTGTAAAGCATGTCATAAAGACGATAATAAACATTTTTTTCCCAAGAAATGGAACAAGAAAGACTGTGATAGCTGTCATAATGAAAAAAAATGGAGTGAGACCCATGATTTTGATCATACTAAAGATGCCAAGTTTAAGCTTGAGGGAAAGCATACCAAGTTAAAGTGTGCGGAATGTCATTCAAATAAAGCGAAAACCCGGGGAATCTATAAGTGGAAAAATTTCAAAAAAAATAATTGCCTGGCCTGTCACAAAGACCAGCACAAAAGAAAGTTTTCTAAAAAATTTGCAGGCAAAGATTGTACGACTTGTCATACTCAGCAGGAATGGGCCATTAAAAAGTTTGATCACTCTGTGACAAAATTTTTATTAAAGGGCGAGCATAAAAAAGCTAAATGTTCAGAATGCCACACTCAATCTCGAGCACTAAAAAATAAAAAACAAAAAGACTGGTCCTGGAAAGGTGTAAAGAAAAACTGTTATGATTGCCATAAAGACCAACATGGTTTTGGTAACCTTTCTTCTAAGCGCTTTGGTAAACTTAAAAATTGTCAAAGTTGTCATAATGAAAATGGCTGGAAAAAAGATATTGATTTTAATCATAACTTTGATACAAAATGGCAAATCCAGGGAAAACATAAGTTGGTGGCATGTTTTCAGTGTCATATCCCCTCTAAGAAACATCTAAATTTTAAATATGTTAAGGGCATTTCAAAGTTTAATAAGAAAAAAGCGAATACGAGAATTAAGCGAAAATATCATTGGAAAAATTTAAAGTTTAAATCATGTAATTCTTGTCATGCTAATCCCCATTTAAAAACGTTTAAAGCCAAACTTTTAAAGAAAAAATGTTCTGAATGTCATAATGAAGATAATTGGCATACGATTAGAAGCTCAAAAGGGGGATTCTCTCATTCAACCTCTACTCGGTTTAAAATAACTGGGAAACATAAAAAATTAAAATGTAATGACTGTCACTTGCCTAAAGGGCGTAAGAAATTTAAATTTAAAAATGCTGAAAAACAGTTCTGTGTTTCATGTCATAAAAATGTTCACAAGGGACAATTTCATAAAAAGTTTTCTAGTAAATCATGTGTTGAGTGTCATACAACAAATAGCTTTAAAAAACTAAAGAAGTTTAATCATAAACTCACAAGATTTAAGTTAACCGGGAAACATAAAAAGATTGCGGCTAAGTGTAATGATTGTCATAAGCCTAGTAGATTTATTTTAAGAACGAAAAAACCTCGTAGGGGGCGTAAATTTGTTTTTAATCATGTGAATAAAAAGTTTTGTAATGATTGTCATAAAAATGAACATAAAGGGCAGTTTTCTAAAAAACTAAGCAGTAAAACTTGTACGACTTGCCACAATACTTCTACCTTTAGAAAAATTAAAAAATTTAATCATAAAAGAACTCGTTTTCCATTAAAGTTGAAACATAAAAAAGTAAAATGTGATGAATGTCATAAGAAAACAAGAAAACGTTTTTCACGCAAGCCTCATCGAAATAAGAAAAAATTCATATTTAGAAACTTAAGTCGAAAAGAGTGTTCAACTTGTCATAAAGATTTTCATAAAGGTAATCTAGGTAATGCTTGTTCTGAGTGTCACACGGAAGCCTCTTGGAAAAAAACGGCAGACTTTCATAAAGACTTCACGCTAAATGGTGTTCATTATGCTCTTCAGTGTAATGAGTGTCATGTTGAAAATAGATCCCTAGAGGGAATGAGTGATAACTGCTTTTTATGCCATCAAAAAGATGATGTCCATCAAGGGACTCTGCCTGAGTGTGGCTCTTGTCATAAACAACAATTTTGGGAAAATTCTGGCTTTAAACATTCCTTAAGTAGCTTTCCGCTACGAGGATCTCATCGTGTGCTTGATTGCTCGAATTGTCATCGTTCAGGGATATATGAGTCAACTCCAAGTGAGTGTATTAATTGTCATATGCAAGACGCTCAAGCTGTAACATTTCCAAACCATAGCGTTGGGGGATTTACCGATTGTAGTGATTGTCATAATCAATTTACGTTTGATCTTGCACTTTAGGGACAAGCTTTAGGCTTAGTCTCGATTTTTTTCAAAAAATGCTTCTTCATTCCTACCTTTTAAGGTGTAGGCAAACAATTTTCAATGATTTCAATTATAGAGACTGGAATTAGATGTCATAACTCGTAGTGTAACTATCAGTTATTATTGATAAATTAAGATGAAGAAGA
>JABJPQ010000126.1 GCA_018663815.1 Halobacteriovoraceae bacterium
CACTTAGCTCTTTAATCTTATACTTATTTCTAAATACAAGATTATCAACAAGAGTATAAAAATTTTTTGCTGTAAAAGCCTCAAAGTGCACCAGTGCTGAAATTTCATTTATGCCCGCACTTTCTTGCAGGTCAAAGTTAGTCACTTTAACGTTGTCAGCATCAATACCACTTGAATTTAACAATTGAGTTATTTTATTTGTCAAAGCACTCTGTGTTTGTTGATTTAAGGTAAAAACCTTTGAAGACTGTTTTTTTAGTTGCGATTTTGTAGAAATAATCTTAGATGCAGAGACTATAATTTGATCGTATGATTCAAAGTAACTTTTTTGTTTAGAATAAAGGGCAAAGAATATAAGACATACCATAAGGGGAATGATTACTGTTAGCAGCATGAGGGAGTAGTTAACAGTGCTTTGTTGCCATTCATCTAGCTGATTGTACTGATCTAGTGCCTTTTGGTACTGTGGACTTTGTTTTATCGATTGAGTTAAAGTTAATAAACCTTGGTCAACTTTTTCCATTGGATTGAAATTGAAACTTTTCATTACAATTTCCCCTTGCCAGCAATGGTTAGTTTTAAGCTAGATTTGTTATAATCAATGATCCACTTCTGAGATTTATCTTTTTTAAAAGTTTTTTGGATAGCCAATAAAGGAGCTGCTTTTACAGCTTTTATGCTTAAGTTGATATTGTGTGAGTTATCAACACTAAACTCCGTAATCTCGATATCATGGCCACTTAAAATAGTTGTTACTTGAGTCAAATGGCTAAGGGAGTTTATATTTAAAGAGGATTGTATAACATTCACTTCTTGGGTAATGTGTTTTTGATTTTGTTCTAATTTTTTTAGAATCGGTTGAAAATTCTTTGATTTTTCTGCTCTTCGTCTGGCAGGCTTTCCTATCATAGAACCAATTAGTGGATTCTTATATAAGTTTTTAAGAAACTTTTGTGATGTTGTTATTTTTTGATTATATGAGATCATTTCCAGTGTGAGATAAAAGCAAACTAATAATGAAATAAGACCTAACCTTGCACCGATAAAGATCATACTTTCAATAGGGAGGTCACTTTCACCGCCCAAAGTATATTCACCCCTAAGAAAATTAATGGTACGAGATTTTTTAACTGCATTAATCGCAAGTGTTGCAACTTGAGAAAATTTTCGTCTTAGTTTTTCATCTTTATCAATATTGGCTGCATTGATAAGAGGAAAGGGGTCATAATAGTGAACTTCACAGTTAAGTTTTGCCGCTAAGTAATTTTTAATGTTTTTAATATTTGATGTTCCACCACAAATATAGATATCTTTTATATTTGCACCATACTTAACTCGAAAACCTATCTCCCATCTTTTAATTTCATTAAGGAGAGGAGTTAGCGCCAAATCCATGACTTTCGCAAATTCGCGCTGATTTTCATTTACTTTATCAAAGTGATCTTCAAGCAAGAGAAATGAGTTTTGATGTTTATATATAGTCGCTTCATCATAGGAAATGGAATAGGTTTTACTAATTGTATCAGTAATGTAACTTCCCGCTGTATGTGAGTGGTGATCAGTAACAAGCTTTCCATTGTGAAAGTAAAAGCCTCTAGTCGTTTGATGACCTAAATTAATAATACAAAATGATTGTGGAAAGTGAGCATGATAATCTTGAATAAATCCATTATAGTTTGAAACATCATTAGATAAAATTTTTGGTGCAAGTTGATTTCGTTTTAAGGAGTTGTAAAAATCTTCAAAATGTTCTTTTTTTACAATCCCCACTGTTGCATCAGTACTTTCAGCTAAGAGGGTTATGGACTCAGCCCAGTGGCAGTCTAACATTGAGTAGGGCAGGTCTTCTTCAATTTGAAAAGGGAGCATTTGAAGTGCTTTTTTCTTATTTTTAATTGGTATGTTTAGGTATCGGGTAGATAAAATTTCAGAAGGAAGGTTTAGCATTAGCTGGTATTCACTATCAACTTTATCTAAATATTCTTTTACAATTGCTAGTTGGGAAGACCAGATTTCACCTTCTTGATCGTTACTGTTAAAGTCGATAACGATTTCATCAGTGTTAAGTAACGAGATTGATTTTTTATCTAAACGATAACTTA
>JABJPQ010000139.1 GCA_018663815.1 Halobacteriovoraceae bacterium
CAATCTCAAATGGTATCCAACGAGCTAATTATGGCCAGGCTGTATGCATTCATGCAGGAACTTATAATGAAGATAATTTACGTATTAAGAGCGGCGTTTGGTTAATCTCTGCAGATGGAACTGGTAAGGCTAAAATTTTTTCTGATCGATCTTTGGCCATAAGATTTGATAATGTCAGCGACACTGGTGTTGATGGACTTGAGATTTTTGGAACTTGGAATAGTGGTAATGGTGAAGTAGGTAATAATATTAGAATTGAAGGCTTGATACGAATCACAGGTGTAAACAAAAACATTAAAATATATAATTCAATTATTCATGATGCACCTTATGACGCTGATGTAATAAAAGTTTCAGGAGAGACTGATGGTCTAGTTTTTGATTATATCATTGCATGGAGCCCAGGGAGAAGGCCCTCAACAAAAGGAACTCCTTTTCAAGAAGTCATCGACCTTTTTGGATCATATGCTACAGATCAAAACAAAAACTCCACTCACAAAGGAAGCCTAAACAATATTGTCGTAAGAAATAGTTGGTTATTTCATGTCGCAGGAAGAGGTGATTATTTAATGTATTCAAAGTTTAATATTACCAATGTGATTTATGAGAATAATATCTTTGGTCCAACGTCCGGGGCAGATGATAATCAAAATCCTGCGATAGGGGTTGGTACCGGTGAAATCAACAGCTCAAAAGGGCAAGCTCTGAGTCCTTTTGGCCATATTTATAAAGCGATTGTCCGAAATAATATTTTTACAGGAACCAATGGAGATGCAGCTTTGAGTGTGGCTAATTCAACTGATGTTTTGGTTCAAAATAATTTATTTTATAATAACTCTGGTCCAAATCTAAGATCAGTCATAATGCTGAGAGGAAATTTTCCAGGAGCTTCAGTTACTGACTTGAGTATAAATAGTAATATGTTCATTGAAAATTTTCCTACTAAAAAAGGTGATCCTTACTTTGTTAGGGACAGGGAAGGTTCTCCCGTAAATTTCTTGATGACTCATAACTTTTTTCAAAATAATGTTTCTTCAAGTGATATTGATTATGAGGGGGATGATACATCTGTTTATCATACAACTGACTCAGACCCAAACCTTTTCACATTGAACCCAATTCCTGAGATTCTAAATATTTCTGATATCTATAAGAATAAACAAATTTTTGAGTCCATCAAGGCACTCGCGGATCCCAGCGAGAATTTTAGGTAACTTTTAAAGGACTTCCTTTTATCATCTTTGATAGCCTACTTTCCTTTCGATCAATTGGTGCTTTTTGACCCTAAATCTTATTATAATTCATATAATTTCTATCACGCTTAACTTAAGTTCTTGTAATTTTCCGACAATGACTTCACGCACAAATCATATCTCTTTGTATCGAACCATTGATATACTAGTATCCTTCGAGATTTGAATAAAAAAGAGGGAGAGAGAATGCCAACACTTTTATTACTATTACTAGCTAGTTTTGTTGTAACTTCATGTGGACCACAGCAAATTAAGGTTACTTCTTTAGCAACTCGAAACGAACAGTCACAAAAAGATCTGGCAGATGCAATTGCAAGCCTTCCTAGTGAAGACAGCTCCGAAGAATCTTTTATTGATCAAGAGTCAGGCCGAGCAATGGGACCAAAGAGAAGATCAAGTTTGATTCAAAAATCGAGAGATAAAAGAGACCAAGCATCTTTATTTGTTACAAATGAAAGAATCATAAAAGCTAATAAGGGACATTCAAAAATATATCCCTTTATTGGTAAGTACCGAGTGATTGTTATTCCTGTTCAATTTTCTGATGTGAAATTTGATGATAAGGCTTTTTTTAAAGCAAATGCGGATGGAGTTAGTCTGGCCCAAGATTATATCTTTGGGGATAATAAAAATTCTATGGCCAGTTACTACCAACATGCCTCATTAGGTAATCTCACTCTTGAAGGCGAGGTTACTCCGATTATAACAGTTGATAAAACACTTAAAAATTATGGTGAAGCAATCGTTGGTAAATCAGATCGAAATGCCAATGGTCTTGTAATGGATGCACTTAAAAAATTGAAAAAAATAAAAACAGATCAAGCGTGGTGGTTTAAGTACGATACATGGGATCTCAGTGATTATGATCAAGATAAGAATTTTCATGAGCCAGATGGATTCATAGATGCTGTCGTTCTGATTTATGCCGGAAAAAGCCAGGCGTCTTGTCAATATGACTTTGATTCCGCTGGAACCCGTCCTGCCTCAGCTGATGTACCTGAAGGTCCAAGACAAGCAGTGGCCATAGAATGTTTTGATAAAATTTGGCCGCATCGTTGGAATATTAATGTTGGAAGAGATGATGTTGATTATTCGGCTAGTGGTCCTCTAGTTGAGGGAGTGACTCGTCCTAGTATGAATGGTTTAAAAATTAATGATCATCTTTTTGCTTCTGACTATAATATGCAATCAGAGTTTTCTGATCGCTCAACCTTTATTCACGAATTTGGACACTCATTATCTTTACCTGATGTTTATTCCGCAGGAAAAGGTAACTCAACAGGTAGCTGGGAAGTCATGAGTCAGAATGCAAACCTACAAGCACAAGAAATGTCTAGTTACTCTAAGATTTCCCTTGGTTGGCTTGCACCAAAAATTATTGAACAAGGAGAGAAAACAAGTGCTTACCTTGGAGCTTACAATTACGTATCTCATGATCAACGTGAAAACCCTGCTAGTTATACAGGACCAAATATAAATAATAATGATGAAAGTATTTTATCTGTTGTTCCTGACTCTGGAGAAAATGTTTACCGTTCTATTATGGTTATTACTGATCCAACCAAAGAAAATAGAAAAATTATTGAGCCCAAACCGGGAACTGGGCACATTACTGCTTATAGTTCTAGGTTTAATGGAGCACAACGTTCACTTACTTTTGCGGTAGAAGTACCAGCCACTGGTGAGTCAAAAGTTAGCTTTGATACTATCTACCATATTGAAACTGAAACAAACTTTGTTTCAAAAGATGAGAAAATCAAAGTTGTAACAGATTTTGATATTGGACAGATCATTATTAATGAGAAAGTTATTGAGAAATTAAGAATTGTTTCAGGGGATGATAATTATAATACCCTAAATGAAGCAAATCCTAAGTGTAATGAAGAAAAAGTACTTGCAGATAGAATTAAACTTATCGCTGGGAAATTAAGTGATGAAGAGAAGTCTCAATTAAAAAAAGAGATCAAAGTTTGCCAAGCGCCTGTATGGGTTAATAAATCTTATGATTTAACAGCATATAAAGGGCAGACTATAAAGTTTCAAATTAACTATGTTACAGATCCTGGGTATACAGAATTTGGAATTGTCGTTGATAATGTTAAGCTTCCTAGTGGAGAGGTTATAGACTTTGAAGATAAATCAAACCTAGGTGACTTCCAAGCTCTTACTGATGGAAATGAAGTCATAAGCTTTAATCAATATTATTTGATGGAGCATAGACTACCTGGAACTAATTATTTATCTGATGGGGAAGATGCTTCATATAATATGGATAACAATATTGGCCTTGGTGAACAATCAATGTTTATTGATGAGGGAGACACTATTCCTGAACGATTCAGAATGGTTCGCTTTGATTATCAACCAGGTGTACTTGTATGGTATTTTAACTCAAAGTTTGGAAGAAACTCCTCTGCAAATATGCCAGTTGAAAATAAAGGTAAGGGCTATTTACTCGTTGTAAATTCAAAAGTACAAGAGCTAAAATTACCAGGTATTTTCTCAGATGAATCCTTGTTGGATGAGTCAGGATTGGCTTACCCAGATGTCGATCTAACAGATGGAAAGGTAGAGGGGAAATTAGAGGAACTGGTAAAGGTTCAAAGAGATATATTTACTTGTTTTGCTTATACGAGGTATGCAACTGCTCAAACAGGGAAAGCACCAGTATGCGAAGATGAGTTTAAA
>JABJPQ010000170.1 GCA_018663815.1 Halobacteriovoraceae bacterium
CATGGCCAACGATAATTTGTTATGATGACTGGTGGCCATTTCTGTTTAATCATATCTGCCACATAGGTTAATTTACCTGTGTAGTAATTCTTCATTTTGGCATTATAGAGCCACCAATGGGGATGAATTTGATTTCTAGTTGCTATTAATCCAATTAAATCAAAGACAGGTTCATCTTTAGTTGTGAGTGATTCAGCATGCTTTACGTACTCTAGCTGATGATCATTTCTATAGTTCATATAATAGTCACTTATAAAAAAGTAGAGAAATAAACTTAAGTGAATAGATATGAGGGGAATATATAAGTATTTTTTTACTTTAGGGAGTTCATCGTAGAGCGCAAGAACAGCAATCAAAATAACAATTAAGTAGGTATGGATATTATATCTAAAGGGGGCAGGATTTAAATGTAATAAAATAGTAATATTAATCACATTTAAAATCGCCCAGCCTTTAAAGTTATAAAATTCTTTTTTCTTTATGAAGAAATAAACTCCAATAATAAAGGTTAAGACTGTAATGGGAGATGATTTGATTATATCAAGGTAAATTCCGATAGGTGAAAAAAGCATAGAGGTATCGGTTTCATTTACATAATTATTCATAATCTTTAAAAATGTAGGTAAGTGACCGAAGTAATAGAAAAGAAACATTTGGAGTAACGAAACAATAATGTAGCTAGCAAGAAAGAAAGTCAGTGGTCGAATACTTTTTTTATTTTTTCTTATCATTTCGATTAAGAAAAAAGTACCACCCATCGCAATGGAGTAAATAAATCCTTTATATGCTGTAAAACTGAGCAAAGATAAGAAAGCACCTACCCAGAAGATATGTTTTCTTTCTGACGTTTGTAGGTACTTCTTTATGAATAAGCTCGTGAGAATTATAAATAATACAATGAGAGTCTCATGTCTAATTTCAAAACCAAATCGCCAAAGTTGATAGTGTGTTAAGACTATAATAAAGAGAATAAGATTTTTAAGAAATGAAAGTTTAACGAAGCGTGATAAGAGATAAATATTTAATAAAAAAATACCAAAAAAGCTGATTCGCATAAAATAAAGAATGCTTTGAGTATTATCAAATAAATTTGTAAAAAAAGAAAAAGGGATCATATAAAAATTCAGTATATGAATGAATTGAAATTCTTTTGGAAAATTTAAGAGATTTATAGATGTAGCAATTAAGAATTCATCAGATTGAAATTGGCGAACGAGGATGAATTTTAAGCTTATGGCCAGGATTATTGAGAAAACGCAAAGGTAGGAGAGGGCCCTTATCATATACTGGCCCTTTCTAAGCTAAAACTTGCTAGAGTAAAGTCAGAGTTAGACAAATTTTTAATGGATGTCATATGACAGAGCATCTTGTTTTGATGCTTCTTTTTAATCTTTAATAATTGATTAATATTATTTATTTTAGAACTTAAGTTAAATTTAAAAAGAACTCTTTCGTTAGGAATACCACAAGGATAGTAGGCGTGGATGAATTCAACCTTAGAGAGATCCACAGTCTCTAGGTCTTTAACTTTGATTTTTATTTGGATGTTTTTATTAATAGATGGAGAGGTTTTAAAATCCCCAAGTAATGTGTATGTTTTCGATTTCGCTATAAGTTTATTTTTTTCCTGGAAGTAAACTTGCTCTTTTTCGAAATTTAAATCATTTTTAGAAATAAAACCCTTAACCATTTTAGTTATCGTTGCAGAACTATCTTGGTATTCAAAATGATCGTGAAAAACATGGTCTTTAAAATTAAGTCTTTTACAATTAAATTGGTGATCGCATATATGATATTCTTTGTTGCTTTTAATAAAGAGGAGTTTATTTAAAAATGCATTTCCAATAAATATACTATACTCGTTAGTATATGACCGAAATAAGCTTCTCCCTTTAAAATCTTTTTGAAATAAGTCACGGATTGAGGATTTCAAGTCAATTTGTGAGAAAAAATTCTTGTGTCTTATTGGAGGGATATGGTCTCCTAGAATTATCATAAGACCATTATGAAATTTAAGTATATTACTTTGTGGTTTTATCGTTTTTGTTTCGTCAGATGTTATGATGAGGATTCCATCATTGAAATAATCCATTTTTTTAAGTTGTGTATAAAATTCCCCTACAATTTTATCAGTGTATTGAACTGCCTTGGTTAAGCTATTTTTTGACTCAGGAGTAACATATGGATGATGAGTACCCACGGTTAGAAGAGATAAAAAAATGTTTTTATCATGATTTTCTTTTATGACCTTTAAGGCTCCACTTAAGAGAGCATTATCTGAGATTCCCCACTCTGATAGAATAAATTTTGAATCAAATGAATCCGAGCCAGCTGCAAAGTGAAAACCTGCTTTTTTTGCGAAAAGATCCTTACGCATAAATGGAAGGGGGGCACTTTGCATAAAATAATTGGTAAATTGGTTTTCTTTTAAAGACTCTGGAAGACATTTATAACTTAAATTTTTATTTATAAAAATATCTGATTTTGCTTCAAAATTAAAAATATTGGGGTATTTACCACAAAGTAAGGCATAGAGACCTCTGTTGGTTTGAACTTGGTTATTTATAAAGTAGGGAACATGCAATCCTTGGGTAGATAAACTACGTATCGACGGAGCTAAACCCTTGTCGAGATAAGCTTGGGAGAAACCCTCGAGAACAAGAAGAATGATTTTTTTAGGACTCTTTTGCTTTATTATAAGGTTGCCCTTTTCTTTTTTCTCTACCCAGTTAATTTCATCACTTGAGATAGGTCCTGATATCATTTGTTGAAGGTTGAAGGTGATGATATTTTTTTGATACCAGGTGGGAAAAAGCACAATCGGTTTAATCAAAAAATCCGCAATTATCATAAATAGCAGTAAGGTGAATTTGATCTTATTTGAAATTTTGCATCGAACAGGCTTTTTGTGCTCAATTAAAATACTGAGCATGAAAATAGTCGAAGTAAATAGGAGCAGGATAAGTGTTTTGAAGTTAAAAATAGTCTCTATTAGTAAATTTGAATGGGTGGCAAACTTAGAAAACTGAAAATTAATGTGTGAAAAATTAACAAATATATGCTCGGTATTAATCGTGATAAATAAGAGTAAAAATACCCTGAAGATATAAATAAGCTTTTGGGGTAGGCTAGACTCAAAGACAATTAAGAAAATAGCGAACGTTAGGCTTGAAAAAACGGCGACACTAATGCTTTTAAGGTCAAAAACCGGAGAAATGTGTACAAAAAGGGAGAGTAACCAACTAATTGAAAACACAGCAGCACTAAATGGTATTTGTTTGTTTTTGTTGTCTTTGAGCATTGGTCTAGTATACCTAAGTGAGTGAAGTTTATGAAGCAAATAACCGAAATGTTTTTTAGAGCTTTATTTTGTAGGTTTCACTTGCGTATAATGTTAAAATAATAAGGATGATCAGGAGATTTTATGAAGCTTTATAATAAATTCAAGAATGGCTTATTTACCAAAGGTCAATTTATTGTTGGTGTTACTCTTACCATGGTAACAACCTCAGCCCTTGTTTATGCTTATCAGTTGATAAGCTTGAATATATTTACTGATGGACAAACTATAAGCGCTGCTCAAGTTAATCAAAATTTTAATCAGATTAATGAAGCCTTGTCTAGAGTAGGAAATTCATTTGAGGTTGGGATGAGCGCTAATCAAACTATTCCTACAAGTACTACTGTTTGGGGCTCAATGGCTCAGTTAAATATCGATACTATTGTCTATGATGATTCGGAGTATGGTTATGCAGCTCAGCTTGTTGGTGCAGATGCATTTACAATTGTTGATAGTGGTTTTTATCAGATACTAGCAACTAGTAAACTTGATGCCTCAACTCCTTCCGGAACGACTGGCTATGTCTCAGTATCAAAAAATGCTGGAGCTCAAACCTTGATATCTATGTATGTTTATAGTTCTAATGTAAATATTACGACTAGAAATTCCTCTA
>JABJPQ010000044.1 GCA_018663815.1 Halobacteriovoraceae bacterium
ACCAGCAATTCCAGGGGGAATTAATGTTTGAGCTTGCATGGCAATATTATTGTAAAAAAGCTCGTTAGCAACCTTACCGTTATAAGCCATACTCATGGCTTGCTTTAATTTAACATTATTTTTAAAAAGAGGATCATCATGATTAAAAGCGATATAAGTAATATCTAAATCAGGAGTAACCTCTAGGTCAATTCCCATAGTGTGAAAAGTATCAGTTAAACCTTTATCTGGTGTTACGACTTGATTAAAATCATCTTTAGGAATTGCAGAGTAATCAACCTCTCCTTTTTTAAAGCGCAAGAATCGAGTTGATGCTTCCGTGATAATACTGACTTTAATTTTATCGACTAAAGGAAGCTTTTTGCCTGCATAAGCAAGTAAGCCATTACTTTTATCCTCGGCTGATCCCTCACTCGGGTATCTTACATCTCTATAGGCTGGATTCTTTGTATACTCAATAACATTGACCTGAGTATAGGTACCTGTCATAAATGCACCTGTACCAACAGGATTATTCAAAAACTCTTGTCCATACATTTCAACAGCTTCTCTTGGTACAGCATAAGTGTAGACCATAGCTAAAGAGTAAAGAAACTGAGGATAAGGCTTTGTCAGTTTAAACTGCAATGTATAGTCATCTAAAGCTTTAAGACCTACTATTTGCTCATCATAATTACCTTTTTTTCCAGTATACTTGGATCGCCACTCATTAAGTCCTTGAATCTTTCCGTCTAAGAGCCACCAACCAGTTGAGTTTAAACTAAGGTCTGCCATTCGCGTAATTGAATAAACAAAATCTTTTGCTTTAAGCTCTCGGCCTTTTCCACCTGGAAAACATTTATTGTCATGAAACAAAACACCTTTTTTAATTTTAAAAGTATATGTTATCCCATCTGCTGAAACAGTAGGCATCGCCTGAGCAAGGTTTGGTTTTAATTTAAAAGGTCGAACAAGGTAATGATACTCTAATAGTCCCTCATAAACTCTTGCGATCTCACCAGAGGAGTAAATGTCACCAGCATTCACCGGATCTAGTCCCTTGACCTTTGCAGCAACATTAATTTCAAGAATTTTTTCTTTATAATTTTTCTTCTTAGTACAACCCACAAATAATATCGATAGTACTAATAATGAACCTAGAAGTGACTTATGCATGCAACCTTCCCCTTTTTTAGCTAAAATTGTCAAAACAATCGAATCTTACAATTCAAAGACTGTTTTATATATAATAGATAAAGTTTTGACAACTAGTGCAATTTGACACTAACTGAATCAAGATTTAAGTAGTTTACTCAATCTTAGTCAAGACATTTTCTTACAATGAGGTCTAACTTATATAGCTGCTTATCCGTATCGCGATACTCTACACTCATAAGTCCAAAGTGAGAGTTTGCCTCAAGGTTTTTAAATACAGCGTTGAAAGGCCAATTATTATGGTGAACTTGAAGTTTTTTATTTGAGGTTTTCCACTTAAATAGCTTATTTTTTGATTCTGTGATCAAACTTTTAGAACTTCTTAAGAAAATGATCTCCTGCAATAATTTCCCTAAACCAGTAGTAAACCTTTCCACTGAAACTGGATTTACCCCAGAGTTTTCACGTAGGATTTTATCCGCAATAGTAGAGTCAAAACGAATTTTGTTTTTTGCGCTCCAGTCTATAGTAAATGTTTCCGTTTTTCGCAAAGGAAAGTCCATCGCTAATACCCACGTGGCCAGCTCAGGGTCAAGAGCACTTTCGTATGAGAAAATATATTTTTGATTTTTGACAGTAAGTCGCCCCTTCCCATAGGAAGTTAAACAAATTTTCTCTGTCGACTTACTCAAGTCTCTATCAACGGTATAAGTTTTAAATAACGAACATGAAGTAAGGATACCAAGGAGTACTAATAATTTCATAGGCTAATAATTACTCTTATTAGCTAAGAGTTCAACTTATTTTATATTAACGCTATGAAAAGAAGCTGGTACTCGATTTTTCTCTAGCTCTCTAAGGACGCCACTTAGCTCTTTACGCTCTGATTCAGCTTGGACACTATCAAGTGCTTTTTTAATATAAAACTTAGCTTTATTAAAATTCTTAAGATTTGAATAAATTATGGCCATATGTTTATTTATCGAAACATCACCCGGCACAAGTTTAATCGCTTTCTTTAATTCCGAAAGAGCTTTCGTCGTAGCTCCTTTTTTATAGTAGTACCAACCTAGTGAATCTCTGATGTATCCATCGTCAGGGCTTAATTCAACTGCTTTTTTAATATACTTATAAGCATCATCTAGTTTTTCATTTCGCTCTAGTAACGAGTACCCTAAAAAATTCCATGCATGAGCATTACTCGCATCGACCTCTAAAATTTCCTCGATAAGTTCTGTCGACTTATTAAACTCAGATTCTTTTTCAAATAATGCCGCAAGATAAAAGCGATGTTCATCAACAAATGTTTTATCGTTTTTAACATCTTCCAAGATATCAATAGCTTCATCATTATCATCTAAGCTTTCAAAGTAAGCAGCTTTCACGATACTAAACTCAACTTTAAAATCTTTGATTTCTTCAATCTTATTATTTATATAGCTAATGAATTTATCGTGTTGAGCTCCTTTTGAGCTTTTATCATAAAAATCACTTTTTGCCATAATCGATAACATTTGAGCAATCTGAAATGAGCTATCTTGATAGAGCCCACTTGTCTCAACCACCTTTCCAAAGTAAGTAATGGAATTATCATAATCTTGAACTTCTTGATAAATCCCCCCTAAATAATAAAGGATCTTATCATTGTCAGGTGCAAACTCATGTAGCTCTTTAAAGATACGAATTGATTTTTCAAACTGACTAGAATCTTTATAAAGAATACCTAACTTGACTTTTAGGTTCAAATTATCTGGTTCATGGTCACTTAGCCGCTCAGCATACTCAACGACTTCCTTATACTTTTCTTGAGTAAATAAAAGTTGAACTATTCTTGATAGGATCAAGGTATCGTTGGGGTGCTTTCTGAGGTATTTTTTATACACCTTTTTTGCATTTGTATTTTGCCCCAACTCTTCATAGATAAGACCTAATGCCATAACTGAACGTGAAAAGTCTCGTTGTGCTTTTAAAGATTTTTTAAAATATTTTTTTGCTGTTTTATACTGCTTAAGATCAACATAAATTTTTCCGCTATAATATGCATAAATACCTTTTCTCCTATTTTTCTTAGCACAAGAGTTGAGTAGGTTTATGGACTTTTTTGTTTTCTTTTCTAACGCATAGGATTTTGCCAAAAAAATACAGGCTTCTTCATTCTTAGGATAAAAATGAACTAAACGTTTATAAATCGCCCTTGATTCTTTTATTTTTCCAAGGCTGGCATAAACTCCGGCCAAAACGAGACCAATCTTAGAGTCCTTTCTGTTAGAAGCTTTAAAAACTTCTTCTAAAATCTTTTTTGAATCTTCTATGTCACCAGTGCGAATAAGACTAATGGCATACTTTTGTTTAATAAAATTATCTTTTGGTGCAAGTTTTATTAAGTGTTTAAAAATAAGATTTGCAGTAACATAATCACTCTCCATCAATGCTGCCGAAGCTTTTAAATACATATCACTCGCTAAAAAACGAACCTTATCCTCTCCAGAGGCAATTGCCGCGTCAGATAATTCAGCCAATCTTTGGGATACCCGCTCTGCGGTTTTCTGGTTAATTTTTTCAATTTGGGCTTGATTAAGTTCCGCTTGTGGTTTTTTATGCTTCGAAGTGGAGCAACCAACAAATAAAATAAGAGTAATTGTACTAAAAAATATCGCTAATAATCTCATCTAAATACCTAATACTACGAAAGCCATAATTGACACTTCGTAGCTCTATATCGGCTGTACAACAAACGAATTTAAAACTATTTCTGTTATCTTTAATGTTGATATATTTTGCCGAATACAATAAATATTATTACTTTTCGCTTGCGACTCAAAGCGCAATTTTCAACCTTATCTACTTGGTTTCATGTAAAATTAAGTAAAAAATACTAGCTTTTTATAAAATTTCGCATTATTTCATTATTTTTGACTACGTGGGTTGACTTTTTTTGCCAAGCAGTTGTATGTAGTGTTCAGAAAGTTGATTGAGCATAAGCGTTATTTAACAATTAAGCATCAATTTTAGCTAAACAATAAAATCTTTAATATGGCCTAGGAGGCAGATATTAAAGGAAAACAAATAGGGGAAGTTTAATTATGAAAAACGTTAGAATTATCAAAAGGTACCAAAACAGAAAGCTTTATGACACTTTTCAATCTTGCTACGTAACTTTAGAAGAAATCTCTCAAATAGTAAGAGAAGGTAACGAAATCCAAGTTATCGACAACAAAACTAAAAACGATATTACTTACACAACTCAACTTCAACTTCTTGCTGACCAAGAAAGAAAGTCAACTAAACCAGGTGATACTGAACTTCTTAAGCGAGTTATTAGAGCTGAAGAGGGTACATTAACTGGATATATCAGAGGTTTAGAAGCTCAATTAAATCTAGACTTCCCAACTGCTATTGTTGAAAACAAAGCTCCTGTTGCAGAAACTAAAGAAGAAACTGCAATGCCTGCTTTTATGAGTAACAGTGCTAGCATGAATGCTAGTGATGCGAACCCAACAACTCTTAACTAGTACAAAGTAACAAAATGATTAAATATATTTCTAAACTCATGGTCTTATTGGCCATGAGTTTTATTGTTTTAAACGCACAAGTAAGTGCTGAAGTGAAAAAAGAAGCTATTAAAGCAGCTGAAAAAGTAATGAGTGCTGCCCAAAGAGAAATCCACAAACATGCAATTGGAATTGGCTTGGGGCAAACGTTCTTACTAGATAACTTCGAGAAAAAAGGTGATAACAAAATTACCGCTGACCTTCTTTATACTTACACTGCAAGTTACTCATTTGATCTTTTACTCAACGCTCACATGTCCTATCACGAGTATCGTCAAAAAGCGGTATGGTTAAGAGGCTACACTATGAGCATCAAAGCAAGATCTTACGAGTTTGATGCATTCTCACCTTTTATTTTAGGTGGGCTTGGTTTTTATATGCCCCAAATAAAAGATTCGGATGGTATTACCTCAGATCCTAAATATACTTTTGGTATGAATGCTGGAGCTGGACTTGACCTGAGATTAAACAAAAAAATTGTTGTGGGTATCTTAGGCCAGTACCATATGCCATTTGAAGTCAAACAAGATGAGACTGAAAATGTAAGAGGGTCATACTTTAAGCTCCTGCTTACAACAATGTACCTTTTCTAATATCAATCCTTAAAATTATAGCGACTAATGCCCAAATTTTTGATAAAAGTTAGTTCTCAAAAAACAGGTAAAAAATGAGTTTGATTCAAGCTCATAGTTTGCCTGAGATTTGAGTGAGACCAGGACGAGCGAGTGAGACGTATTTTTCATACGTCGAGTGAATGAGGACGCAGATCGATCTCAAAAACTAGATTAACGATGAGTTTTATTCAAGCTCATAGTTTGCCTGAGATTTGAGTGAGACCAGGACGAGCGAGTGAGACGTATTTTTCATACGTCGAGTGAATGAGGACGCAGATCGATCTCAAAGATTAGGTAAAATATGAGCTTGAAAAGATTTTATATATTTACGGGTAAGGGCGGAGTCGGAAAAACGGCGCTCTCCCTTGCTTTTTGTTCCCACCTCACTGAAAATAAACAAAACTGCCTCTATATTTATTTCCAAAATAACAAAATCCAAGCCAAAAATACGAATACAGCTGATAAACAACTGGAACAAATGGCCATGGACTTGGGATTTAAAACCTTAGGTCTAGATCTAATGGCGTGCTCGCAAGAATATATTGCAAATAAGCTTAAATCAGAAAATATAGCAAAGTGGATTATAAAAACGCCATTTTTCCAATCACTCGTTAATATGATTCCCGGGTTAAGTTATGTTATCTATATGGGAAAAATATTAGAAATGCTGGTTAAAGATCCTACTCTTACTGCCGTACTTGATTCCCCCTCCTCTGGACACGCATTGACGATGCTTGAATCAACGCAAAATTTTAATAGCATTTTTAAAGATGGTATTATTCATGAAGATACAAATCTGATGCTTAAAGAGTTACAAACTCAGGACTTTTTCAAATTAAATATTATTGCTCTCCCGACCCTGCTGGCCCTGCACGAGGCAATCGAGTTAAAAACATCAATTAAAAATCTTGCAAACTACGACTTAGAAATTTTTTGTAATAATTGTCTCAATCAATTTGAGCAATATGAATTGCCTGATTTTTTAATCAATAAGATTAAAAATGAAAACAAAGCACTCGAAGAGTTTGAGCATCTTGCACAGCAAGAGGTTCCTTATAATATGGGTGAGACTCCCCTTCAGGTTATAAAAGAGCTTGTACCTTCTATGGAAAATTTAGTATAACTCACTTCAAATAATACAAATAGAAACGATTAACGAGAAAAATGTGACAATAGCGGCAAAAGATTTTGAAATTTTTAGCGGAACAGGAGGTGTCGGAAAAACCACCCTGGCTACCTCGCGAGCAATTGAATTGGCGCAAGATGGGAAAAAAGTCCTTTTAATTACAATTGATCCTGCCAAGAGGTTAAGGGAGCTTTTAAACCTATCCCTTGATCAAGCTGGTAGCGTTGTCCATATTCCTGACCCACTTGAAACGAAAGAAGAGCTTGAGTTATATGTCGAGCTCATGAATCCCGTAAAAACCTTTGAACGAATTGTTAAACAAAGCAGCTGTGAAGAAGTTCTAGATAATCGAATTTTAAAAATTCTTATGAAACCCTATGGTGGGCTAAATGAAATTTTAGCTATCGTCGAACTTAGTATGCAATATAAATCAAAAAAGTTCGACATTATTGTATTAGATACACCTCCAGGAAGCCACTTTTTAGACTTTTTAGATAGTGTTGAACGAATCAGAATGTTTTTTGATCAATCATTCATGGATATTTTTAACTACCTTGGAAAAAAGGTCGATTCTTCGGCTCAGTCTAACCTTGGAAAAAAAATGATGAACCTCATTGTCTCCAAGGGAATAAATAAGCTTTTAAGTTACCTTAACAAAGTTACTGGTGATCAATTTATCGAAGAATTTATTGACGCTATATTAGCAATTTATCAAACCAAAAGCTCCTTTCTTAATGCTTTGGAAATGCAAAAAACACTTAAAGATTACCATTGCGCAAACTGGTACCTCGTAACAAGTGTTGAACAAAACAAACTAGCCGAAGCTCTTTCACTAAAAGAGCAAGCAGGTGATTTCCTGACAAATCGCTCCCTTTTAGTTTTAAATAAATGCGTAGAAGAGCTTCTACAAGAATGGAATCCCAAAACTTCCTCACCAGAAGAAAAACTAAAGCTCTCTCTTTTACAACGAGAAACCTTACTTAAAAAACAACTCAAAGGACATTTTGAAAAAATACTAGAATTTCCTGAAATTTTTAGTCTTTCACCCAAAGACCACGTTGCAGGACTCACTCAAACTTGGAATAATTTTTAGGAGAATACCATGGAAAAATTTAAAAACACTAACATCCTATCGGCCATTGGCAACACACCAATCATACGTCTGAACTCAGTCACCGAAGGTTTCGAGTCTGAAATCTATGTAAAGCTTGAGTACCTAAATCCAGGTGGATCAATTAAAGATCGCATGGGTGTTTATATGTGTCAGCAAGCCGTTAAGGATGGTGATTTAAAGCCTGGTGGAACGATTGTTGAATGTACCTCTGGCAATACGGGAGTTGGCGTCGCTCTTTTTGCAAATACTTATGGATATAAATGCGTATTTGTCATGGCCGACAAACAATCACAAGAAAAGATAGATAACTTAAAATCATTTGGGGCTAAAGTTATTGTATGCCCAACTAATGTTGAGCCAGAAGATCCAAGAAGCTATTATTCAGTTGCAGCAGCGTTGGCAAAACTTCCCAACTCCTTTGTACTAAACCAATATGCTAATGCTGCCAACATGCTTTGCCATTATAATCAAACAGCACCAGAGATTTATGAACAAACCGGTGGTGAATTTGATACTTTTATGGCCGCAGTTGGAACAGGTGGTACCATTTCAGGAATTGGAAAATACTTAAAAGAAAAAAAACCTAGCATGAAAGTGGTAGGCGTAGACTGTAAGGGATCAATCCTGGCTCACTTTAAAAAAACAGGAGAGATGTGTGAAGCTCACTCATATGTTCTAGAAGGAATCGGCGAAGATTTTTTACCGGAAAACGTTCATTTTGACGTCATTGATGATTTTGTAACGGTAGAAGATGAGGAGTCATTTCAAATGACAAGAAGACTTTTAAAAGAGGAAGGTATTTATGCTGGTGGCTCTTGTGGCTCTGCTGTTGTTGGTGCTATTCGATATGCCAAAACTCTAGCAAAACCAGAAAAGATCCTTACCATTATGGTGGATTCTGGAAATCGTTATGCAGGGAAAATTTATAATGATGAATGGATGAAAGCAAACGAGTACCAAGTTAATACAGGTAAAGATGAGCTCGACACCACCATCCTTGGGATTATTGGTGAAAACGGAAGGTTAGTATAATTAAGAAAAATAAAGCCGTAAGTTTTGAAACAAAAGTAATACACGCTGGAGGAGAGCCCGATAAAGAAACTGGTGCTATCATGCCCCCTATCTTTCAAACATCCACCTATGTTCAAAAAAGCCCAGGCAAGCACTTGGGATATGAATACTCTCGATCTCACAACCCAACCCGCACTAGACTTGAAACAAATTTAGCAGCGCTAGAAAATGCAAAGTATGCTCTAGTAACGGCATCCGGTTTGAGTTGCATGAGCTTAATTATGCACTCATTGCCTAAGGGATCTAAAGTCGTTTGTGGTGATGACGTTTATGGTGGCACTTATCGTTTATTTACGACCGTTTTTAATGATCTACATGAGTTTAACTTTATTAACACAACTGACTTAAAGTCCGTTGAAGCCGCTTTAAAAGAAAAGCCAGCTGTCATCTGGCTTGAGACTCCAACAAACCCAATGTTAAAAGTTTCTGATATTCAAAAGATTGCTCAAATGGCAAAGAGATACAAGGTCAAAGTTTGTGTGGATAATACTTTTATGAGCCCATATTTTCAAAACCCACTTAATCTGGGAGCTGATGTTGTCGTTCATTCATTGACCAAATACATTAATGGCCATTCCGATGTCGTGGGTGGTTGCATGATGACAAGTAACAAAAGCATTTACAATAAAGTTTCGACGCTACAAAATTCAATGGGCCCAACACAATCCCCCTTTGACTCATGGCTTGTTCTAAGAGGAATAAAAACACTCGCTATTCGAATGGAGGCTCATCAAAAAGCGGCGCTTAAAATTTCTAAATGGCTAGAGTCTCACCCCCAAGTAGAGAGCGTCATCTACCCAGGACTCAAATCCCACCCTCAACATCGGATTGCAAAAAAACAAATGAGTGGCTTTGGTGGAATGATTACCTTTTTTCTCAAAGGTGGGCTTAGGGAGTCTAAAAGATTCTTAGAGCAAGTTGACCTCTTCGCCTTGGCCGAAAGTCTTGGTGGGGTTGAATCTTTAATAGAACACCCAGCTATCATGACCCATGCATCAGTCCCTAAAAAGATCAGAGAAGAAATTGGAATTCAAGATAACTTAATTAGGCTGAGCGTCGGGATTGAGAACGTTAATGATCTGATCACTGACCTTGACTTCGCTTTTAAGTCCCTTAAAAAAATTAAGTAAAACATCAATTTTCTTAAGATAGATTTTGTACTCCTTACTAAGGCGTAGGGTGCCCTTATTTTCAAGTTGAAAATAAAAAGTATGCGCAACATTAGGATCTATATCTTTTTCTAATTCAATTCGTGCGATATATTCTCCCGCTTGAGTTTTTATCATTTCATCCAATCTAAAAGTCTGCTCTTCAATAAGTTCATCTTTTAGTTCCGAGTACTTCGTAAAAGCAAACTTTGCAAATATTTGCTCTCTATTAGCAACTTCATAGTTTAATGTAAAATGTGCCATTAGAATATTTTTTTGACATGTATTGTACGTCACTCTTTGCTCTTCCAAACGTCTATGAAAAACAGCTTGTGCCTGTGAGCTTAAACTTTTTCGTGTCAATGGATTTTTGACCTCATGATCGGCACCGTTTGTACTTGTCATTATCTCATCTAAGTAAGGAGACCCAACTGAATAAGTAAATCTTGCTCCATCAACTCCTAAACCTCCAGCTAGCTTCACGAAAGTACTTTGCAAAAAAGCTTGTTTTTGTAAACTGAGATGTAAATCAAGAATACTGTCTATACGTTGAGTTTCTGCCACATTTTTTCGAATAGAATTTATATTCTTCACAATAAAAGTAGCTAAGCGAAATGCCTGGTAACACCGTCTCGTTTTGTAGGCATCAATCCCTTTACCTCGCCCAACAATCCCATCAAAGTTCTCATAACGTGAGTGATAGTTATCTGTAATTTTTGTGGCTTCAAAAAACTCTGCACAATTGCTAAGATCTCTTGATCGAACATGAGATTTTCTAAGGACTCCTTTTCTTCCATAAACAACTTTACCATGTCTCCAAATGTGATGATGTTTTTTAGCAAAAACATTTGCACTCTTGTTACCAAACATGAGTTTTGATATTGTGTGATAGATTTCATTATCTGGTGTATTTATTATCTTTAAAATTTGTTGTTTATTAAAGCTTAATTTTGTTTGCATATTGATTGTGTTTTTACGAGGATGTTTTAAATTTACAAGTTTTTTGACATCCGTCTTTTTCATTTTCCCTGTAAGAACTGTATTAATAAAGTCCTTTACCTCCAAAACATTTTTCTTTTGTGCATATCTATTATAATAATCGCACCGAATAGCCAATGAAGAGTTCTCCGTCTTTTTAAGTTGAGCATTAGCTGAAATTTTCATCGTACAACCAAAGTTTCTATTTACTTTTTCAGGTCCCAGTCCTGCAATTTTAAAAGCAAGTTTATTTTTAAATGAATTTGATTGAATATTATGACCAGAACTATACTCTTTTCCATCATGAGTTATATTATTAACATGTTTATAATTCCTGCTCTGATACTTTAAAACTGATGGTACCGCAAAAACAAGGTTATGATCAAAACCATCCCCATCTGAGTAGATGGGGAGTTTCGCGTGTACAGCACTTGCATATGGAGTATGATCAATAACGATAGAGTCTTTCTCTAGATTGGTTGGTATTGAATATGCTGAAAAGAGTATTTTTTTAAAGAATTTTTTCCCTAAGTCCTCATGTAAATCAATGATAAAGCTTTGAATAAACTTTTCTTCCTTAAAGTCAGAATTTTTCCAAGCACCAAAGTTCATTTTTATAAATCCCCATAATTTTGGTTTTACTCTATAAAACTCAGTACTGTTTCCAGAAGTGACTGTGTCTTCAACTTCCACTTCAATTTTATTCCCGGCCAGTTTTTTAAATGCAAGGGTTCTAAAGCTTCTGTAATATTTAGAGTAACTTGGTCTTAAAAACTCAAAAATATCGACCTTAAGACCAAGAGGTGTAAGACTCACAAAACTTGTATGTTCAATAATATCCCCCACTAAAACTTCTGTGTTTTTCTCGAGAAAAACATCCGGATCAAGCGGAACCCCAAGCATACTGTGTAGCTTAAGTGGAGCGAGTGGATCTTTAGCAAAGGCTGCATTTTTTTCAGTATCCACGAAGTAGTTTAGTCCCTTACTCATATAACGTGAGAAAAAATTCACTACGTTTTCATAGTAACGACTATAAAACATTTTCGTTCTTTCAATTTCAGCCGTGGTTGTCGTATCAGAGCAAACGGCATCCAAGAATTTTCTTCCTTGTTCAATTTTTGAATCTATTATTTTTGAATAAACTTCACACCGACCAAGGTCTTCCCCTTGGAGCTCATAAGATGTATGAGTTAAGTCAATCCCGACATTTACGCCAGCAAATGCATAAGGTGTTTTAGCCGAGGCTCCGAGTTGAATATGTAAAGCATTTTTCACTTGAATAGAAAACAAATCAGTGGGAGATATCTTACCTGTTACAGGCAGTGGTAAATTATCTTTTACTTTTCTTGAATAGTTAAAATCTAATTTGGTATAAGGACTTAGAGTAAATTCAAACTCTGGAACAAGGCTTTCAAAAAGATCATCCTTTTTTTGAATCTGCTCAACTAAAGCTCCCCGAACACCATCACCAAAAGAATCTTCCCAGTGTTTCTTTCTGTGCTTGCCAAGCTCAACCTCTTCGCACTCAACAGCAGCTGTCAAAGAACTAGACATAAAGAGAATAATTGTCAAAAAAGTTGACGATCTAACCATAGTTTTACCTTATCTTAAGTATTTCTAAGGTATATGGAGCAAGTTTAATGCCAGGGTTAGAACTTACACAGTATTTGATAGTTTTACACTTAGCTGATATATATTACGAAATGATAAAAGGTTTCAGACAATATTGCCCCAAAAACTAACTTTACTAAACTGGAGACAATTTAAATGGCATCAAGCTATTCAAAATATAAAATATTCCATTTCCCTAAAAAAATACAATCTTTAAAGAGGGAAGCTCCTAATGCTCTACCTCCGATCCATATCCGTATAAAGCCATTAAATGCATGTGACCACGATTGTTATTATTGTGCTTATCGTAGTAGTAATCTAGAGCTTGGAAAAGATATGAACCTAAAAGATTTAATCCCTAACAAAAAAATGCAAGAGATCATACAGGATATTTCACTGATGGGAGTAAAGAGTGTTACATTTAGTGGTGGAGGTGAGCCTCTACGTTATCCGTACATGCTCGAGTCATTAGAGACCTTAGTCAAAAAAAAGATCAATTTTGCCATTATTTCAAATGGATCAAATCTCCAAGGAAAATTAGCCGATATTATTTCTCAGCACGCATCGTGGATTAGAATTTCACTTGATGGTTGGGATGCTAAAAGTTATGCAAATTACAGGAATGTTTCGCTGCAAGAATTTGACAAAGTTATAAAAAATTTAGAAAGATTCAAACAGAAATCTCCACGATGCAAATTATCGGTAAATCTGATAGTCAACAAGGACAATGCGCCTCACATAGAAGAACTTGTTTTAAAATTAAAAAAGATTGGTATTGATAATATCAAAATTGGACCATGTGTAATTTCAAATGATCACCAAAAAAACTACGCCTATCATCAACCAATAGCATTGCAAGTTAAACAAAGCATTGTAAAACTACAAAAGAATCACTCATCAAGTAATTTCGAATTAATTAATGGCTACAACTTCACCCCGATAGAAAATATGGAAAAAAAATACTCTTGGTGTCCCTACGTTCAAGTATTACCAGTTATTGGTGCTGACCTCATGGTCTACACATGTCAAGACAAGGCCTATACACAAAAAGGTGTTATTGGAAGTATAAAAGATATTTCCTTTAAGGAGTTTTGGCTTAATAATAAAGATAAATTTTATCGAATAACCCCTTCAAAAGATTGCCATCACAACTGTGTTGCTCATGATAAAAACAAAATGCTTATTGATTTTCTTGATATTTCAAATGAGGACGTGAATTTTGTTTAGCCCCTGTTTTTTAGAGGCTAAAGAAAAAATTGTATTTAGAAAATCAAAACTGTGGCTGATCCTCTATTAATTCATCTGCTTTTTTTTCAATATTTGGTACTGACGAATTCGTATCTTCCACCTCAACAGAGCTTGGTGGCACAACAGGAACTCTCGTTTCAGTCGTCGAATTCGACGCAGGAATAACACAACTCTCATTAACTGTTTCTCCCAAAAAATCCTTCGGCTGATCATACTTGGAAAAAAGATATCCATCACCCAAGTACTTTTTTAACAACTGATACACACAAAAAGTTTGCCCGTGAGAAGACTGTAAGTTTTCCCGTTCTCCACTAGCAAAGATTAAGCCGTTATCTTGTAGTATGCCATGTAACTCCTGCCAATACTCGCAAAACTCAATCTTAGAGCCTTTTTCGCATTCTGATTTTCGTTTATAAACGCTTTGATTCCCCTTTGCTGTCAATTTGATATGAATTGGCTCCCGACAGACATCAATGATCCACTTTGTCTCTAGCAGCTCAACTCTCAGCATAGAAAGTTTTATTTCTACTTGGCATTGGTTCTTTTTAATTCTTAAATCATTTTTTAAAAGGCCAAAGAATCTTCCCTCATTTCTAATTAAAGTTTCAAATGATGAATCAAGACACTGCTTTGAAGTGAACTTATTAGCGTATACTCCTGTCGATAGCGTTAAAATCATGCAATAGATAAATATTTTTCTAAACCTTATGTACAACATTTTCTTGAACCTCCATAATAATAGACGAAGCATCGTGAGTTAAAAAACCATTTTCAGATTCTTTTTTTAATTGAAAATAAATTTCATCTAATATGTTTAATACTTTAATTTTTGGGTTAGATAGCAGCTCCTCAATTAAAAACTCAGGTGATTGAGAGTCCCAGTTATGAATAAATCCCGGTGAGTTAAATAGTACCCGTTCACCACGAACAAGTTGAATTTCAAAAAATGATTTTTCAGGTGATCCTTCCAATAGAGAGCTGTTTACATCAACCCTACGTTGTAGACTTGAACTCATCACCTCAAATCCACCTAAGAGATGGCCAGATAACTTCATTGTTTTCATATCTAAAATTCCTGTCAATAACTCTGCTTTAACAGGTTTTTCTCTTTCTTGGTTTAAAATTTGTAAATCATTTTTAATTTTTTTTATAAATCCAAGCTCAGTTGATAAGTTAATAACTCCAACTGATTTCAACTCACTAAAAAACTGGATAATACTACTGGATGCAAGGTAAGAAGAGGTTGAACTCATAAAGATAAATACTTTCCCCTCATCACTGAATAGGTCAAAAAACTCTCCTCCCATATCCTCACCTGCAGCGTATTTACTATACACGGTCATGCCCTTAAAGCTTTCAAGCCTTTTAGGAGTAATGCGCTCGTAGGTTCTTTTTACTCTTTCTAAATTAAGTGAAATCCCTTCCATCGTTTCCATCAACTCATTATTTAATGTCATTAGTTGAGATTTTAAAATAGTTTGGGATTTGATTTGATCTTCTAAATAAAAAATAAAGTTTTTAACGAGCTGTTTACTAGTCGCAATAGATATCTCTCCAACGACATTAGAAGCAAATCTTTCTGTGTGCTGTCCAATTGACATAAATAAAATAACGGCCGATGTCTGACTCATCTTGTCCGACAAAATAGGACTGAGTTGGTTATACACAGTATCCTGAATAAGGATTAATTCTGTCTCAAGCCCGTTAGCTACTTCAAATGTTTGAATATCTACACGAGTTGAGCCAACACCATCAAGCTCCAATTGAGTAAACCACTCAGAGACTTCGTTGTTCTCATCTATTATTATCAATTTTCACCTGCTTCTGAAAAATTTTATTAATTATTCAATCATTTTACTGTTTATTTTCCCTTATAACAACCGATTAGCCAACCAGAGGATATCACGACTTTATAAGGGTAACTTAATGAAAGAAAAAAAACGACAATCAAATCTTTTAAACTTCGATAAATCAAAAAGACGATCGAAATCCCACGGCTCAACCAAAAACTCAGTAACTAATATGGCCATGCGAATTGATGAATTAAAATCAGAAAAACAAAACATTTGTGAGATGGCCGCTAAAACAATTTTAAAAGCTCTTGATACCAGAGATAATTATACGTTTAATCACTCCCTACGAGTTTGTCACTACTCACTCATACTAGGTCAAGAATTAAAACTTTCAGATTCAGACTTATATGACTTGCAACTCTCAGCTCTATTCCATGATATTGGTAAAGTTGGTACCCCTGATGCCGTATTAAATAAACCCACCAGATTGTCGGATACTGAATTTAATATTATGAAAAAGCATCCTCAACAATCTTATGAGATCCTCAAAGGCTTTACAGAATTTGAAAGGGTAGCAAAAAGTGTTTTACACCATCACGAAAGATACGATGGCCGAGGCTACCCTAGTCGCTTCAAGGGAGAAGAAATACCTCTCTTTTCTCGTATCATCCTTATTGCTGATACTTTTGATGCAATGATTTCTGATCGTGTTTATCGCAAAGGATTACCTGAAGAAACGGCCCTGAATGAATTAATTGAGTTCTCAGGAAGTCAATTTGATCCTGGACTCGTAAAAAGGTTTATTCAAGGGATGAGAAAAAATGAGCTTGGGAGAGATGATATTGGTTCAGCAAGTATTCCTTTATTTGGAAAGCGCTTTAAGGCTGCTTCTTAAGAATCTTGCTGCATAATTAAAGCCTCTTTCACAACTTGTTTTATGAGTATATCTAGCTCACTGTTATTATTTTTTAAATTTTGTGAATAAAAATGCTTACTCCCATTACAAAGTTCTATTTGGCTTGAGTTTGTTGGCCCAAAAAGAGCGAGAACTTTCTTTCCAAGAGCTTTCCCCAAATGCAGACCGAGACTATCAAGTGTCACCAAAATATCACAAGAATCAATCCACCTTATGTATTCGTCAATATTATCAAAACCTTTTTGCCACGATATTGTAAAGGTCAGGCTCAGTTCTCTCTCTAGTTCACTCCAAAATTTCTTCGGAATACGTTTTTCAGGCCACTTTTTTCCAACATGCCAGTTAAAACCAATTTGATAATCATCACTCCCAATTACATTGCTCGGAGTTTCGTTTTTATTAGGAATAAATGGAATTCCAACGACTCGACAAAGTTCAACCTCAAAAACTTCATCCTCATTTACATCACTCCAAAATTTACTATTCGAGTTCTTCTCATTTATTGCAAATAATTTTTTGAAGTACCCTCTCTCCTCATTAACAAAGCCATATGTATTATTTCTGCCCCCAAACCTTAAAAGCACTGAGTCCGACTTTTCTAAATTTAAAATAACATCAAATAGAGCGATGACTTCATCTGTTAACTCATCAACTCCAGAAATAATTTTTAGAGTTGGAAAAAAAACTCTTAATAATTCTTCAGCCTCGCGACTTGTTAACCAAGTTAACTCGTAAGCTTCAAATTCTTTTATAAGAAATGACGTTCTAAAAACATCTCCCATACTTACAATATCAGAACTCTTTTTTTCATAGAGAGTTTCACTATTTCCAGTCTTAATAAGTAACATTTTTTTCGTATTCATCTTGACATTGTACCCAGACTATTTTTATCTATATGCAATGATACTAAACAAAATAAAGCTTCCGCAACACTATAATTATATTGGTGTCTTTCTCTCTCTCAGTTGTAATCTCTCTTGCAGTTACTGCATAAATCATCTAGTTGGTCTTAACAAAACAAGACGGTTATTAAATGATCAAGACTGGATTAATGGGTTAAATCGTATCGTATCACCTCAGAGTATTCCTATTTCAATTCAAGGTGGTGAGCCCAGTATTCATCGAGATTTTTACAAAATAATAAATGGCATAAATGAGAAAACATCACTTGATATTCTTACAAATATTCAATTCGATCCCAGTGTATTTATAAAAAAAATCAGTAATAAACGTTTTAGTCGAGATCTTCCTTACCCTGCAATAAGAGTGAGTTATCATCCTGAAACAATGGACCTAAAAAAGACAATAGAAAAGGTAAAAATACTTCATGACAATGGCTACTCAATAGGTATTTTTTCAGTTGATATTCCAAAGTATAAAAAAGAAATTTTTATAGCCAAAGAGATGTGTACTAAAAACGATTTGATTTTTAAAACGAAAGAGTTCCTTGGAATGTATGATGGAAAGCTTTATGGGACATATAAATATCCTGAGAGTGTCTTTTCAAACACACAAAAAGAGTGTTTATGTAAAACAAGTGAATTACTCATTTGTCCAGAGGGTTTTGTATATCGATGCCATCACGACTTATACAATAAAATAAATCCCATAGGAGACCTGTTAGACAACAATTTCACAATAATGGATGAGTTTAAACCTTGCTCTTACTTTGGCAAGTGTAATCCGTGTGATGTAAAACTAAAAAATAATCGTCTGCAAGAGTTTGGTCATTGTTCAGTTGAAATAAAACAATTATTAGATTAAATGAAAAACATCAACTCATAGTCTCCTCGATAATTAGATTTCCCGAGCAAATACTGCCAATCTTCTTGACTAAAAAAGAGGTTACAAGTCAGGGCCCAACATTGAAGATTAAAAAGCTCTTGAGTATTTCTATAACTCTCCATGGTAATAAGCGATTTTTTACCAATACGACTAAACTCTTTTAAACTTTGTTCAAAGTATTCCAATGTTAAGTTGTGCAAAGTCATATTGGATAAAACAAGGTCAAATTCATTCAGTTTAAAGCGAGACAATTCATCTACGCTTCCAAGAATGATTTTATTCTTAATCTCAGGTTTAGCATGTTCTATCGCATATTCTGAAATATCGAGTCCTACAACATCACAGTTTAAAATCTTTTTTATCTCAAATAATAAATAGCCCTTTCCGCAGCCAAAATCTAACACTTTTGATTTTGGCTGCGGAAAGGGCTATTTATTATTTGAGATAAAAAATAGCCCTTTCCG
>JABJPQ010000233.1 GCA_018663815.1 Halobacteriovoraceae bacterium
AAGAAAATTTTAAATCAAAATTAGCAGGATACAAAGAACGTGCAAAAGATCGTCAGCACTTTGTGTTTGGTATATTTACTAAAAGAACTGGTGAGCATATTGGAGCTGTCGATATTTATATTATTAACCATGAAATTAAATGGGGTAATCTTGGATATCAAATTCATAATCATCATTGGGGGAATGGCTTTGCTACAGAAGCTTCGGTTATTACCTTAAAGCTGTCCATTAAAGAGTTAGGCCTCCACAGAGTCGAAGCCGCTACAGAGGTTAGAAATTATGCTGCTCGAAAAGTTGCACTAAAAGCTGGAATGGTTTATGAGGGAAGGAGAAAGAACTTTTTTGAAAATGTTGATTATGTCGTTTTTGGTGCGAACTCTCTGATGATGTTTCCAACACGTGAAAAAATGGGGAGTTCTAAGAAGTAGATGAAGAATTTAAACTTAAAGTATACATTCAATACTGACCTAAGAGAAGTCCCTGATAATTCAAAGGATATATCAAAATATATTTTAGAGAAAAATAAAGAATTAAAAATTCTCGATGAACCCAAAGAACGCGTGAAAGTTCTTGGAGAAATAGGAAGCTATTCTCGTATTCTTGAAAACCTCGATGAAGCTGAAAAATATCTAAATGAAGCAATGTCTTTGATTGAAGAGCATGATCTGGGAATAAAACTCTGGGTGCAAAACGGAATACGATTGGCTCATTTATATCAGTGGCAAGGTCGTTATGAAATAGCCGAACAGATGTTTTATGACATTGAGGAAATGTGCGAGGTAAAAAAGGACGTTTCTAGCTACTTGCACTTTGTGATCCAACATATTGGTAAATTCAATTTCCAAGTTGGTTCGTTTGACGAGGCTTTGGAATGTTTTGAAGAAGCTTTAGCTTTAAGAGAAAATCTAGGGGATCAATCCTTGATAGATAGTTCAAAATACGCAATTACGATGACTAAAGTGGCCATTGAAGAGGAAGAAAATAATATTATAGATTTTCCAAAAAAGGGAGATTATGAAGGTGGTGAGTTGAAATCTGCTTCTGATTTTGTAGGGATAGTAAAAGACCATTTTGAAGGAAGCGAATTTAGCTCTATTGAGGAGATGAATGAAGAGCTTCAGAAAATTTCAACGAATCAGAATAGTATGTCCGCATCACCATTTTTTGGATTATCACCTAATGATATGCATGGAATAATATATTCACCTTTTAGCTTAGAAAATCATATTTTTACATTTGAGTGTAGTGATCTTAATAAGATCATAGGTGTTCCCTTTATTGCTCAAGCTATTTATTTTATGAGAAAGATTAAAAAAGACGGTTTTATTAAGGCTACTCAAAAAGGAAATTTATCAAAGGCTTTTGTTATTGAAATATATCATGAGTATTTTTCAAAGGAGAAATACTCTCGCCTGCCAAATAAGGAAGATGATCTTCCTCAGTTGACACGGCTTAAGCATATTTTAGATATGTCAGGGCTTATAAAAAAGCGTAGTGGTAAATTTTCATTAACCAAAAAGGGTGAAAAGATCATCGAGAAAGAAAACTATCTAGAGTTATTTAGAATACTGGTGGAAACTCTCTTTAATGATTGGAACTGGGGATATAGTGATGGTTATTCAGAGCTTTCTCTTGTTCAGCAAACCGCTATTTTTAATATACATTTACTTAATAAAAAGGCCCATGATTGGACTTTGGATAAGGAACTTGGGGAGTATTACCTTGAGGCATTCCCAATGTTAGTTAATGAAGTTGAGGACAGCTACTTTGGACCTGAAGAAGAAATTATTAAGTGTTTTTGTACTCGGTTATTAGACCGTATTTGTGTGCCGCTTGGGTTTCTTGAGGTAAAAGAAGAGGGGAAAGGTATTGATAGTAAGGACTACTATCGGGTGACTCCACTTTTTAAGGGTATATTTAGCTTCAAATTATAATGGAGATGATTATGAGGCTTGGCGAGAAGTGGTTAAAGATGAATTTAATAATGAAAAAACAACTTAGAGGATAATATGACAAACTTTAAATTTCCTAAGGGATCAATGTGGAGAAGATGGGACTTACATATACATAGCCCTGATAGTATTTTAGAAAACAACTTTGATGGCAGCGATCTCAACGAAAAGTGGGACAATTATATTAATAAATTAGAGGAATTGACTGACATATCGGTTATTGGTGTCGCTGATTACTATTCTATAAGTGGTTATAAGCGACTAAGGGAAGCTAAGAATAATGGGAGATTAAAAAATATTGATCTCATACTGCCAAATGTTGAGTGCCGCTTCAATATACGAACAGAAAGTGATGGAACAGTAAATTTACATTTTATTTTTAATCCTGAAATCGTAAATGAACTTGAAAGTCGATTTTTTTCAAATCTAATTTTCACATATAATGGTCGACCATACAAATGCTTAAAAGATGATTTAATAAAGCTTGGTCGTGATTTTAAAAATGATCAAAATCTTGAAATCGATGCAGCTTTAAAAGAAGGGGTAAATCAGTTCAAAGTCTCAATTGAATTGATTAAGGGGATTTTAGGAAGTGATAGAGAGTTATGTGAAAATGTTTTCATTATAGTTCCGAATAGTTCCAAAGATGGAAACTCTGGTGTTCAGGAAGGCGGATTTGCGGCAAGCCGTGAGGAGGTTTATAGAATATCTCATGCAATATTTTCAGGAAACCCTAACGACCGAAAATATTTTTTAGGAAATGGAGTTGATGCAGCAGACGAAGTGGAAAGAAAATGCGGATCGTTAAAGCCATGCATACATGGCTCTGATGCTCATTCGTTAGATAAAATAGGTATTGTTGATGGAGAGCGTTTTTGTTGGATTAAGAGTGATTCATCATTTGAAGGGCTTAAGCAAATTATAATTGAACCTGATAGTAGAGTTCGTATCCAGTCATCGAATCCTTTGTGTGATTTTAAAAGGCCATATTTCACAAATATCACATCAAGTATTGGAAAGATTTTTAATGGTATGCCGGTAGAAACATCGGATATATCTCTTAAACTTAATCCATATATGTGTTGCATTGTTGGGGGACGAGGTACGGGGAAAAGCATTTTACTTGACCTTCTAAGAAGAACATTTGATGAGGAAAGTAAAGGTCGTCATAAGGATATAATACATTCAGATTTCAAAGTATCTGTTCAGAAAAATGATGGTGAAGAAAATGAATATTATCTTGGCCAAGAAAATTATATTGATTATTTACATGTATCACAAAGTGAAGTTAAAAGTATAGTAACAGATATATCGAGACTAGATAAAGAAATTAAAATTATGATTGGCATGCCTTCAAATGAATTAAATATATCAAATGAAAGTAGTGGGGAAGTTGAAAAAATCGTAGAAATAAAAGAAATATTACAACAGATTGATGAAAACGGAGAGCTTAAGTATTCAAAAGTTAAATATCAAAAATTAATATTAAAAAATACAGAATTGATT
>JABJPQ010000116.1 GCA_018663815.1 Halobacteriovoraceae bacterium
ATATCAAAAAACCAAAAGGTGAGCCTAGAAAACTATTTCTTGAAAGTTTAGGTGAAGATGGTTCTTCAGAGTCTTATCAAGTAGAAAAAGCAAAAAGACAAATTAAGAAACATCACGAACAAAAAAGCGAAATACATCGTTTTCAGCATGAAAGTGCAAATCATGCTCATCATATATTTATGAAAAGTGAGTTTCCTGAACTTTCCGATAGCTTTGAAAATTTAATATTATTGACACCTACTCAGCATTTGAACTTTGCACATCCTGATGGTAATGCCCAGAGAATATCTATTCCTTACCAATTAGTTTGCATACTTTCAAAATTAGATAGTATTGAGGAGTCTGAATTTTGGGCAGATGATTTTTACGATTTTAATAAATTTAAGCAGGTTGTTAATACTGGCTTAGATAAAGAGCTTTTAACGGCTAGAATGTCATTTCAGGATGTTAAAAACGTAATGGTAAATGAGTATATTAATTAATCAATGGAAAAAATAATAATTTTTAGTTCACTTACCGAGCACTATTTCTACACTAGAAAACCTTAAGAGGATTAAGGTTTTATTCTAAAATCTACTTCTTAACACCAAAGTAATTAACTGAAACACTGTCAATATTCATAGATCTTGTTCCGTAGTTTCTTGCAATTCGATAAAGCAGATTAAATTCATCAGAAGAAAAATATTGAATTTGCTCTTCGGTTACCTCATCTTCACTTATTAGTATAGCTGCTGAACCATCCGCAATGCTGTTTTTAGGTAAACGGGCAGCTCTGGGATTATAGGTCAAGTTAGGTACTAAAATTGAATTGGAATTAAAATATTTCCCTACAGCAAACCCATTGAGTTCATTAATATATTTATCATAACCCTCAATGTTTAGTATTTCGTTATTACCAATATTTCTAGACTTTACAACCCTAATTTTTCCTTGTTCATAGGAATTACTTTTAGTTATTTGTCTATCTCTAAATACCTTAAATTTACCAAAGTTTAGTGTTTTACAAATAGCATCAAATTCTGCATTACGGTATAAGAACCATGAATCAAATAGCCCTGTTGTTATATAGCTTTGCTCTTGAATAAAAGTGTCTTTTCTTAGATAAGATTCGATAACAACTTGGTGCTTTGTAGGTGCTAATGATGTTTTAGTAACAAAAGAAATTGTTTCTATTTTTACATCAAATGCTTTTTCATTGTAATCGATTAACTTAATCAATTTTAGTTTAGATAAAATACCACGGGTAATTGAATATTCAGGCGCATTAAGTAAAGCTTTAGGAGCTATTAAAGCTACATAGTCAGCCAAAGTTATTGCACGCTCAATAAAAAATGCAAATAAATTGTTTGTTTTATTATTTGCAGCACTGGCTTGGTATTGTTTTAGGAGCTTAGGTTCACCCTTAAGCTTCATATAAGGAGGGTTACCGATCACAATGTCATACTTTGTTTTTAATACTCTCTCTGAAAGTAAAAAGTCGTCATTGATATAATTGATAGTTACATTATCAGGCAAGTATTTTTTAGCTAAAAATTTACAAATTATTAGCGACTCTTTGTTAATATCCACACAATCTATTATCACTTTTTTGTCTTGATATTTTTTAGCAATCAAGTAAAGAAAGTTCCCAACGCCGACTGATGGCTCTAGTATTCTTATCTCTTTTTTCGATAAATCGGGTAAACTCTCAACAACAGAATAGCAAATGTTTTGTCGGGTATAAAAAGCCGCTGTGTGCAAGCGTTGTGCGTTTGCCAACTCACAAATTCTAAATAGTTCATGTTTAGAATACTGTGAGCTTGATTGTTCTAAAAAAGACATTAACGTGTCAAAATCCGAAAGGTTATTACTCTCTATTAGGTCGTTTGTATATTTAGATTTTTTGTTTTTTAATCTCTCAGTTTGTTTGATTTTTGAGCCAATACTTTTAAAGATTTCGGTAGGCACCGCTTCACCAATACATTGCCTTATGTTGAATTCTGTTTTTTTTCTAAATTTAGCTTTCACCTCAAAAGAATCATTATTTTGAGGAAGTGTATCATCGCCAACCCATCTGAAATCATTCGGAATTGTCATAATCTTCATTAGCTCTCTAATGCTAAATACTCGATCATCCTCTGGGTGAATGGTATTTTGACTTGGCAGGCAATCGTTTCTTGTGTGTATACAAGGGGCGACTTTATCCCATAATTGCCTCTGATATTTATTGCCATTTTTATTTTTATTAACAACTATTTTGTTGTTGATAATTTGATGGGGCTTGAACTTTTCTTCAGTATTATTAAAAGCACTTTCCCCGTATGGCGTGGCCTTTATCCAGGGGTGCATGTGTTCCTTATACGGTCTAAATGAGTGATATATGTCATTATCATCAAACTCTCCCATGACAGAAAGAGTGGGCATTTTTCCTATTACCTC
>JABJPQ010000130.1 GCA_018663815.1 Halobacteriovoraceae bacterium
TGGAACAACTTATTAGGGGGAAATGCAAATTACCCCCTAATATTATGTGCTTATAGGAGTTTAAAAAATGTCCCATTTTTCGCCCTGATTTCAGCTAATTACGAGAAATCTTACAACAGATTGAATTTAGGGGCTTTAGAGAGAAATAGCTTGAACGGACACAATAGTCATGTCATAATAGTCATGTTGGAGGGGTTTAATGCCGATACCTAATTTAGAAGTAAATGGTGAGCTACCAGTAGGAATACACATAGCCACTATAGAAGAAGTAGAAGATCGCTTTGGGAAGTTAAATGATCGAAGAAAGCTGCTTATGAGTGGCCTTAAAAATGCCCTTGGACAATTTGAAAAGGTCGAAGTAAAGCGAGTTTTTGTAGATGGGAGCTTCACCACTGATAAAGAGGAACCAAACGATATTGATGGCTGTTGGGCCACCAGTGGAGTGAAAGAAGAAAACTTGCATTTGTTAGATGAAGATTTTTGGAAATTTGGCTCTGTAGAAGAGTTCCAAAAATGTAGAGAAAAAATTGTGAAGAAGTATGGCTTAGATTTTTATATTGCAGAACATAAGGAAGGAAGTACGAATAAACCCTTCCCTGAGTTCTTTCAAACAGACAGAAATGGTGATGCTAAAGGCATTATTCAGATAAACCTTTAAGGGGTGTATTATGATTACAAGTGATAGACAGTTAAACGCAACTAAGAAAAAGATTGATTCTTTAACAGAGTCCCTTGCGGAAATGAAAAAGTCAGCAAAAGGAATTCTTGCTAAGTCTTCTGTTGTTCAAACAGAAGCAATGAAGCAAGAGCTTGAAAATGATGTTTTTGAATATGAAAAGCTCTGTTCAGAAGGCTTAAAAGCGATTGAAATTGAAACACCAGAAGACATAATGCTTTTGCCTATCAAATATAGGATTGCTAAACATTTAACCAAAGAAGCTTTTGCAAAAGAAGTTGATGTACCAGTAAGAATGATTTCTAGGTATGAGGCTGAAGAATATACAAATATTACAGGTGAAACATTTAAAAAGATTTTACATAATCTTCCATTAACTTTGAATGGAATACTTAAAGAGGCTTAAATTAGAGCGACTAAACTCTATGCTGTGAAGGTATCGAAAGTGAAGCTCCCCACCAATCTTTTGAACTCTTCAGTTTCAAAAATGTATTTTCCGCATCTTCTTTATTTAGACAAGAGCCTAGATAAAAATGAATAAAATAATTTGTTTCTCTATCAAGTGTAATTCCTATTACTGAAAATCTTTGATCCTCTCTTTTACACATAACAATGATTGATCCTTTCTCACCAAGAATCTCAGATTTAAGTAAAGTTAACTTGGGGCAGATATCATTGTTATTACTGTAGGCAAAAGTTGAGTCTAGTTTTAAGTTTTGAAAATAATCTTTAAGAGGATCACTGCCAAATTCTTCTGGGCATTTTGGAAAGTAGGCACTGGCTCTCCACATATACTGAGCACACAAAGAAGTACAAGCCAATTCAAGGCCCGGTTCACGACCAAAAACTTCCCATTTTTTAAGCGGTTTATAAATTCTCTTAGTAAAAGAGCTTCTGCCCTCGGTAGATTTACTTTTAGTTTTTTTATTAGAGTTAGCCCATAGATTCATGCGGTTCTTGCAATTCTGAGCCTCTTCTGGTGTCACTGTACGCATCCATGCGAAGCTTGGGTTAACTTGTAGATTATTCAACATTGAAGGGTTTTCAAGAAATGCTTCAATACTTCCACAAAGGTATTCAATCTTCTTTCGAGTAACAGGGTTTTTAAGTGAATTTTCTAATCGAGTTAACCACCTTAGATTTTCAGGACGATTATTTCTACAGTTTGTATCAATGTGATCTACAACATATTTAGAGTCTGGTGGGTCTCCATGAAAAGCAGTTGCAACGATTCTATGAATACGAGCATTTGAAATATGCAAATATGGATTAGAAGTATTCTCTCTCCCAAATGTCCACTTATTGTCATTCGCTCGGGCTCTCTTTCCTTCTCTGGCGTGGCGAAGAACACTACCATTATCTCTAACAGAGTATTTTTCACCGTTATAAAGACATTCTTCTTCTCTTGTATAATTATTAATATCCACCAATGTCATTACAGTTCCTTACCTTGCTACTTCCGTTAGGACGGCAGGGACTAACATATTTGATTTTCTATCTGTAACAATTTTGGGAGATTGAGAATGACTCATAAAAAGAGTACACATTGTTACTTCGGTTTTACTATCAATATGTGGAATCACTCTCTTAATTCCAAATAAATAGAAGCCATAAGTTTCAAGCCCATTGATTTCTTTAGTTAATTCTACCTCTACTTGTATTCTCTCAACGGGGTTTGCATCATACAATCTAACAACATCCATTTTAAGAAGCTTTAAGATATCTCTCATTGCACTTATAGACCTTGGGTCGGCAGCTTCATCATGTTCAAGCTGGAATTGATCTGCTCCCGAGATAACATTCGTTAGATGATTTCCACTAATAATTCGAGGAAGAAGATATACACTACGCTGTGAATTTTTCTTTTGATTACCAAGTAAGGGCTGGTTAAGCTCCCTAACATCAATATCAAAAGCACTAGCAATCCCCATTAGTGTTTCAGAAGAAGCTGCACCATCTTTTTCAACTCGTTGTATTGTACGAAGATTAACACCAGTAATTATGGCAAGCTGTGTTTGAGTCCAAGCGCGCTCCTTGCGTTCTCTTTTAATTAGTTTTGCTCGTCTTATATTCTTTGCCAAAATTTCTTCCATAACTGCTCCTTTCGTTTTTTTGAAAGTAGCCTTAATTAATCCAAATTAATACGACACTAATACGACAGTTATATGACAGTCGTCAAGTGCTTAAAATCCTTTATAGCTGCATGTATTTAAAGAAATATATTAATATAACTTTGTTCTTGTGATATCTTGATAAAATATGAAATTAATAAATATAAAAATATACACAGTTTGCTTAATCTCACTATTTCTTGGTTCGTGTTCCACAATAGGTATAGGAAACTCATCGTATCTGCCAAAAACATTTACCACAGAAAATATAATGAAGCTTCACCAAGGAATAACATCTGCTGAAGTTTTAAAGCTATTTGGTAATCCCAAAAATATAAGTCAGGCTTCATGTGGAGCAAAAACAGGCAATCAATGGAATTGTATAACTTGGGAGTATGGAAAGTTTCCGTATGACAAAGCAAGCTTTACTTTTAATGGAAGTCTAAAGCCGATGGCTCTTAATGACTTTGATATTGATAGGAATAGTGAAGGTGAAAATCTTCCAAATACATTTACAACAGAAAAAATCATGAAAGTTCGTCAAGGCGTTAGCTCTGATGAAATCTTAAAAACTTTTGGTTTCCCTAAAAATATTAGTCAGGGAGTATGTGGCGCATCTACGGGCAATGCGTGGACTTGCACAACATGGGAGTACGGTAACTTCCCATACGAGCGAGCTACTTTTACATTTAGTGGTAATCATGGTTCTTATATTTTAAACGACTTTAAAATAGAGAAAGATTAAGCCACCTCTAATTCTAAGTTCTCGTCAATGTACGATTCTATATCGTGAATCCAGTAGTAAGATGAACCATTATCAAAAGTAACTAACTGTTCATCTTCTACAAGGCCATCTATATATTCGCCTTTAGCTATGTCCCAGCATATTGGGTCTTGATCTTTCATAACCTGAACTGTTGATAATTTCATAAAACCTACCTGAGTAGTTTCTTCGTAACATTCTTCAATCATTTGCTCAAAGATTTCATCTGAATCAACAAATTCAAGATTTTCTTCAATGAGTTCTTTAACAATCCAGTCTACTCCGTACTCGCATCCTGAATCTGGTAGCAACCTCATAAGGTCGTCACTGTGGCAAGATTTGCATGTTCCTGTTCGTGCTACTTTGTAGCAACTGTAACAAAAAGGTAAAGACTTGTTGTATGCAATTGATTCTAGCTTTGTGTTAATTTCGTTTAAATCCATTTTCTGCTCCTTTAAAAATTGTTTTCATTTGATGGAAGCCGAAGTAACGAAGTCGAGTGCATTTCAAGAATTAAATTGGGGGAAACCTTTAGGGGGAACCGATTAAATTCTTGAAATGTTAGGGAGCGAAAGTGAATGATGTAGCGTACAGAATGAATAACTACATTTTAAATAGTTTAAAGAAAATAATTTTAATTAAAACTACTTGCTAGTATTGTTTAAATAACGGTGTTTTTATTTAAGTTGTCAGTAATCTTGGTGGAGACTAATCGTCTCGTTTTCCAAATGGAAAGAAGAAGCAAGGTTGGGCTTTCATTTTAGGAGCAATGGGTGTTTTGTACCGCCTTGGATTCTTTAATTTATAACCATAGCAACCTAGATTTTCAAAAATTTTACAATCTACAATTTCTACAGAACCAATAATCTGGCCAGTTGGTAAATCGCCGGGATTAAGACCTACTTTTTTCCATCGAGCCTCATCCGTTACTTTGCCCTTGGATGCGTAAAGATAAACTCTTCCTCGAATATGAGTTTGTCTGCTTCTGTATTCATATTTTTTCTTACCTAATAAAATTTCTTCTACAAAAGGTTGCTTAATACTTATCGCTCGACCTGTCTTAACATCTTTTTCATGTGCTTTTAAATTTTTCTTTTTCATTTATCAATCCTTTTTGCCAAGAGCTTGCGATAAAGCCTTTTTCATAGGATGGTTCTTATTCTCTGTTTTTAGAACCTTAAGCCGTACCTCTGCGCGAACAATCTCTTCTTGAAAACTAGTTACCGAGTCTGCAAACCTTCCGCCGTCAATAACAGTTTTGAGTATTTGCGGAAAATTCCACAAATCACTTTTTTGAGAAAGGTATGGATTTTCAAATGAATTATAAACTTTTAATAAAGCTGCGTGAGCAGTATCAAAACTTACTCGATCAAATTCTTTAGCTTTCATCGTGTTCAAAGTAATTTGAGATTCATGTATAACCTTCGCATAATGGTTAATCTCGTCATCAGTGGGTACTCCAACATTATCTGGCATAGTTACTCCTGTTATTCTTACTCTTCAAAGCCTTCTTCATCTGAAATATTGTCTACTTCAGTATCTTCGTCTAGCCCTTCAATTACATTATCAGCATCAGTTAAAATTACTCTCTTCTCCAACTCTTTGCTTATAAGACTTATTCTTTTGGAGAAGAATTTATCGTAGTCATCATCTACGATACCAACCTTATCGGGCGCACCAATAAGGTGTGTTTTTAAA
>JABJPQ010000685.1 GCA_018663815.1 Halobacteriovoraceae bacterium
GAAAATGATCTTGGAAACTATGTAAGCTTGTTTGAAGACTCCGCTACTACTCAAGATGTCGCTTTAGAAAATGTGGAGTACGCTACTTTTGGAGCTGGTTGTTTTTGGGGAGTACAAGCTATATTTAGTAAAACTAATGGTGTTGTTACAGCTCAAGTAGGCTACTGCGGAGGAAAGACAATTGATCCAACCTATGAGCAAATTTCTTTGGGTAATACAGGTCATGCAGAAACCGTACAAGTAAAGTTTGATAATACTAAGGTTAGTTACCAAGAGCTGCTAGACTTGTTTTGGCGCTTACATGATCCAACCACTCTAAATTCTCAAGGGCATGATATTGGTTCACACTATCGTTCAGTAATCTTTTATCATGATCAAAAGCAAGCAGAGATAGCCTTAGAAATGAAAAACCTACTAGACTCGTCTGGAAAACTAAAAACTAAAATTGTTACTGAAGTGACAGCTTTTACAACTTTTTTTCTTGGAGAAGAGTATCATCAAGATTATTATGAAAAGAAGTACCAAGGGGAGCTTGGTCCAATATGCCATTTTGTTAGAGGTGAGTAGTGCAAGAAATTGTCTTTTTAGATGCTAAGACGTTAGGTTCAGACCTTGATTTTTCAGAGTTAAAGAGTATTGGGAATTATTTCTCATACGAGACAACTGAAAAAGATGAAATTTTAGCTAGAGCCGAAAATGCAGATGTTCTCATCGTTAATAAAGTAAAGTTAACTCAAGAAATTCTCTCAAAACTTCCAAAAGTAAAATTAATTTGTGTTGCGGCCACAGGTACAGACAATATTGATATCACCTATGCCAAAAAAAATAATATTAGAGTCGAAAATGTTAGTGGTTACTCTACAGACTCAGTAGTACAGCATACTTTTTCGATGCTCTTTTATTTACTGGGCCAAACGCGTTATTATGATGAATATACCAAGGGGAATCAGTGGGAGAAGTCGGATATATTTACGCACTTTAAACCGTACTCAGATTTAGCAAATAAAAAATGGGGTATTATTGGGCTAGGTGAAATTGGTAAACAAGTGGCAATCATTGCAAAAAACTTTGGGTGTGATGTACAATATTTTTCTACTTCTGGAAAAAACAATAATGATCAATTTAAACAAGTTAATTTGGATGACCTGCTAAAAACCTCTGATATCATTTCAATCCATGCCCCCTTAAATCGAAATACTTATAACTTATTAAATAAGAACAACTTGAGATTGTTAAAAAATGACAGTGTGTTACTCAACCTGGGGCGAGGTGGGATTATCAATGAACAAGATCTTTTCAATGTTTTATCTGCTCACTCATTTAGAGTTGGTTTGGACGTTCTTGAGCAGGAGCCACCAGTTCCAGATAGTTCATATCAAAAGTTAGTGAAACTACCAAACGTATTAATCACACCACATATTGCCTGGGCTTCTAAGGAGGCAAGGCAGAAACTACTAAATCAAATAGTAGATAATATAAATTCCAGCCTATAATTTTATAAGGAGATAATCATGGCCAAAAATGAAAAAGAGATGTTATTAGTCGGTTCGAAAACAAAAGAAGCTTTAAAAGGTAATGGCAAAGAAAAATTTATGGTTTCTGCTGATGCTCTTACTGGTTTAAATGAGTATGTTCATTGGTTAGTTTCTGAGGCTCAGCAAAGAGCAAAAGCTAATGGAAGAAAAACAATTCGATCTTATGATATTTTAGCAGGTAAATAATTTTATTTTTATAATAAAAGTTATGGATAATTTAATAGTTTAAGCATAAGAACGATCATGACCCCAGTGATAGAGACATAGAGCCAAAGACTAAATGTTATTTTAGCGAGTTTTTTATGGGCCGATAATTTTTGGAAAAGACCAAGAGTATATGTGTAGAAAATGAGAGGTAAAGCGATTGCTGCACAGATTAAGTGAGTAATAAGAATACCAAAGTAGGGAATGAAGTAAGTTGAATTTGTAAACCTAACGTGACCAATAGCTAAGTGATAAAAGATATAATTAACTAAAAAGAGAAATGAAAAGAACAGCGCCATGTGAATAAAGATTATGTGCGCTTGACGTTGATTTTTTTTAATGGCCATAAAGGCAATGATTAAGCTTACTGCACTTAACGTATTGGCCGTAGCGCTTATCCAACTTTGAGTCGAGGGAGCAGCTATTGGAATGATCTTAATGGGATTGAAATAAATAATATAGATTAAAAAAATTTTAACCAGAAGTCCTAAACCAACAGATATAAAAAGAAGTTTCTTGGTGCTCACAATGAAGAACCAAACTTAAAGAGAAGTTTAAGCGCTGCTAAGAAAAGAACAGAACGGTAGAGTCTTCTAAATAATAAGTGATCAATATGTGCAAGGAGTTTGACTCCATAGAAAGTTCCAATAAGAGCTGCAGTAGACATTAGTATAATGATATTAAAGTGTTTGAAGTAATCAAAATCGAGGCTTAAAAAAAGCGGTATTTTCAAGAAATGAGTTATTATCTGTTGCATGGCTTTAGTTGCGACGACTTCTTCTTTGGAAATATCTGTTCTTAAATAAAAAGGAGCGATTAAAGGACCAGTTACACCAATTAATGACCCTTGAATTCCGGCAAAGAATCCCAATAGGGCCCATCCTTTTTTTTGGAGTCGAATCTCCGTTTTGTATTTAGGTTTAAAAACATTGTATAAAACAAATAATCCCAAAATTAAATAGTAATAATTTGTTAATTTGAACCCACGTAAAATAAAATAGGCCAGTATAAAAC
>JABJPQ010000316.1 GCA_018663815.1 Halobacteriovoraceae bacterium
CGTACACATTAGAACTCTTGATCGTGCAGCCCGCCATACATGCATGCGAGGTATCACACTCTCCGCCTCGTTCAAGTAAATTCGAACGCATCGTTTCACCAGATATTTTTTCTATCAGAAGACCTAAAATATCATAGGCTACATTTGAATAAGAGTACTTTTTGTTTTCTAGCCTCGGAAGATCGGTTAAGTTTTTTAATAGTTCTGCTTGGGATTTATTGGGATGAGAAAAGTCTTTTATTAAACCTGAGGAATGGCTAAGTAGCTCAATAACAGTAATATCTATTGGTAAGCCCAAGTTAGGCAAAAGAGATGATATTTTATCTTTAAGTGAGAAGTGTTTTTGCTCATGAAGTTTTAAAATTGCTGTTGCGGTAATTATTTTGGAAATTGATCCAACAGAATAGAGGTAATGTGTGCTGGATGGCTCAAAGTCTCGTTCTAGACTAAATTTACCAAAACTTTTGGAGTAAACGGTTTTATTATTTTTTTGATAGATGACTGAGCCAGAGAATTGCTGAAGTGAATGAAGTTTAGAGAAATAATCTGTAAGTTTTTGTACTTCTACTGCTAAAACAGTGGAGGGCAATAATAGTAGGGTCAAAACGATGTAAGCTTTCATTAATTAACTCCGGTTCTCTTAAAGTTCTTAGCTATCATATTGAGATATTTTTGACTAATAATGTAATTGTTCTTGGAGAACCTTTCGACCAGTTTTTTAATGTATATTGATAATTCTGAAGTAAACCCCTAAGATTACATTGCATAAATAAAGTGCCTTCGCCATTTTGAATAATTTCTAATTGAAAATTTTACCTAGAAATTCGAATAATGTGCATAGCGTCACCTTTTGTGCTAAATAATTCCAACTATAAACTACTTAAATAAACAAAGGAAATATAATGAAAAAGACGCTTTTGAGCTTGCTACTTTTAACCTCTATTTCAGCATTTGCTAGTGAGGAAAACTCATTAATTAAACAATATGATCGAGACACAATTGTTCCGGAAACATCAAATGGTACTTTTATTGAACTCAACAAAGAACAATGTGAAAAGGTTATTCGTTCTGGTGCTGCTTATGCCTATGGGAGTGAATCAAATGTGAAAACTCGAACTATTATTGCTAATGATAATTGCAAGGCTCATTTTATCGCTAAAAAAATCAAATCAAAGCTTTCACAAAGTAATATGAGTTGTTACAAGTTAGGTTTTGGTATTTTAGGTGAGCGTAGTCGCAATATTAAGTATGATAACAAGGGAGAACAATCATTTTTTAAGGCTGAGACAGAAACTAAGATTGATAATATTTTAAGTAGTGACTGTTTTTGTACTCAAAGAACAATGGAAAAAAGGTATGTTTCAACCCTATACAGTGTAGTGACTAGTCCGTTTGCATCTTTTTTTAATGGATTAACAGTAAACACAAAAATTACTGAAAAATTACTTGATGTTGATTCATGTCTTGATGTTGTAGAAGATGATCCAAGAGTATCGGATGCTATTTCGGAAGCGTATAGAGAAGTAGATGAGGAATTAAATAACTAAGCTTTGAATAAATAACTTTAAATAAAGTGCTTATTTAGAATTTTACAATATAATCAATAGGCTAGTTTTTGGAAAAACCTTAAATCGTCCATAAAAAAAGCAGCTCGAAAGCTGCTCTTTATTATACATAATATCTCATTATTTTTACCCAAAATCATCAAGCATAATATCTTCACGCTCAACACCAAGATCAACTAGCATATTGATAACACATGTATTCATAATAGGAGGACCACATAAGTAGTACTCACAATCTTCTGGAGCTGGGTGATCTTTAAGATACTTTTCAAACAGGACATTATGGATAAATCCAGTATACCCTTCCTAGTTATCTTCTGGTAGAGCATCAGATAAAGCACAATGCCACTCAAAACTTGGATTTTCTTTTTGGATCATATCAAAATCTTCAATGTAGAACATCTCTCTTTTTGATCTGGCACCATACCAAAAGCTCGCTTTCCTTTTGGTTTTTAGTCTTCTAAATTGATCAAAGATATGAGACCTCATTGGGGCCATCCCTGCACCACCACCAACAAAGATCATTTCTTTTTCAGTATCTCGAGCAAAAAACTCTCCAAATGGACCAGAAATAATACACTCATCACCTGGCTTTAAACTATAAATATAAGATGACATTTTACCTGGTGGAAGTTTTGGGTTATTGGGAGGAGGAGATGCGATACGAACATTTAACATGATCATGCCCTCTTCCTCCGGATAATTGGCCATTGAGTATGCTCTTACTGTTTCATCATCCACTTTAGATCGAAATTGCCAAAGATTAAATTTATCCCAATCTTCTCGGTACTCATCCTCAACTACAAAGTCTTTATAATCAATATCAAGTCCGGCCGGTCGCTCGATTTGAATAAAACCACCTGCTCTAAATGGAACAGACTCTCCATCCGGAAGCTCAAGTACAAGTTCTTTTATAAATGTAGCCACAGAATCATTTGAGCGAACTTTACATTTCCATTTTTTCACTCCAAAAACTTCGTCGTGAACATGAACTTTCATATCTTGCTTACAAGTAACCTGGCAGGCCAGTCGCCAGCCCTCTCTTGCTTCACCCTTGGTAATATGTGACATCTCAGTAGGAAGAATATCTCCTCCTCCCTCTGTAACTTTAGCCAAACATTGACCACAGGTTCCACCGCCACCACATGCAGATGATAAAAATAATTTTTCATTAGCTAAAGCTCCTAAAAGCTTTTGCCCTGGTGAAACGGTTAAATCTTTTTCCCCATTAACATTTATATGTATGTCACCTTGAGGAACTAACTTTGAACGTGCCACAAGAATCAGGACAACTAAAAAAAGTATAACTCCCGTAAACATTGCAACACCTAAAATAACAACTTCCATTTTTTATATCCTTTAAATTTCTTGCTTAAAGTGAAATTCCTGCAAATGCCATAAACACAATAGCTAATAGTCCCGAAGTCATAAAAGTCATGCCTAGACCTCTTAATCCTTTTGGTGCATCTGAATAATCCATTTTCTCAGTAATACCTGCTAAAATAGCAATTGCTAATGCCCAGCCAACGCTTGAGCCAAAACCATAAGCGACAGATTCTCCAAAATTATAATCTCTTTCAACCATAAATAATGAACCACCTAAAATGGCACAGTTAACTGTAATCAATGGAAGAAAGATCCCTAAAGAATTATACAGCGCTGGAAAAAACTTATCTAACGCCATCTCAAGGATTTGTACCATTGCTGCAATAACACCAATATAAGAAATCAACCCAAGAAAAGATAAGTCAACATCAGGATAGCCGGCCCATCCTAAAGCCCCTGCTTTTAAGAAGTATGTATACAAAAGGTTGTTGGCCGGGATCGTAATCGTTTGAACCACAATAACCGCCACACCTAAACCAAGAGACGTTGAAACTTTCTTTGAAACGGCAAGAAAAGTACACATCCCTAAGAAAAATGACAACGCCAAGTTTTCAATAAAAATGGCTTTAATAATTAAACTTAAATAATGTTCTAACATATTCTACTCCTCCACCTGTGATGGATCTTTAGTTCGAATAACCCAAATAATAAAACCTATTAAGAAGAAAGCACTTGGTGGTAAAAGCATTAAACCATTTGGTTGATACCAGCCTCCATCTTTAGTTAATTCAAAAATCGTCATACCAAAAAGTTTTCCGGAACCAAAAAGCTCTCTAAAAAAACCGACAACGATAAGGATAATCGAATAGCCAAGACCGTTTCCAATTCCGTCGAAAAAAGATTCAATCGGCCCGTTTTTCATACCGAAAGCTTCCGTTCGTCCCATAACAATACAGTTCGTAATAATAAGCCCTACATAAACGGCCATGGTTTTCCATTGGTCATAAACATAAGCTTTTAAAAATTGCTCCGCGATAATAACTAAAGATGCAATAATCGTCATTTGCACAATAATTCGAACCGAACTTGGAACATGGTTTCTAATAATAGAAACACCCATATTTGCTAGAGCGACAACCACTGTAACAGCGGCGCACATAACAAAAACATTTTTAAGTTGAACCGTAACCGCAAGAGCAGAACAAATACCAAGGATCTGTAATGTAATTGGATTACTTTTAATTAGAGGATCAACAATTAAACTTTTAATACTCATCCTAAATCTCCCCTGCTCTAACATTAGCCAAGAACTTGGAATATCCATGTTCACCAAACCAATACTTCATAGAACTAGTAACTCCATTTCCAGTAATGGTCGCTCCTGATAATCCATCCACTCTATAATTGGCTAATTGATGGTTTTTATCAACGGCCCCTTTATTAACAGCAAACGCAACATTAAAATCGGTATCGTAGAGATTCTTACCTACCCACTGACTTTTCCAATTGGGGTTATCAACTTCACCACCCAAACCTGGAGTTTCTCCTTGTGAGTAGTAAGCAAAACCCTTAATCGTTTTTGTATCAGGACCTAAGGCAATAAAGCCATACATCGTAGACCAAAGCCCCTTGCCCCACACGTTAAGAATGATTGTCTCAATCGCTCCTGCAGAGTCCCTTTTTAAATAAACTTTTGCATATTTTGATCGAGCACTTAATCCTCCAACATCTTTATCAGCTGGGATCTTAACGTTCATTGCAGGATCTTTAATTGCTGCAACTTGATCATATCTCTTTGCATCCATCTCAACTTTTTTGCCCGTTTCAATGTTAACAATCATTGTCTCAACCGTAGCAAAAACCGCTTCAATATCATCACCATCTTTAATCATTCCTGCACTCATAAGAATATTTTTCTTCATATCAAGTTCAGCGTTTTTAGCTTGCTGAGGACGTAGTGTTACCACGACAACCGAAACAAGAATCGAACAAACAAAACATAAAAGCCCAGCAACCGTAATCGTTTTCAGTGTTTCATTTTGCTTAGACATCTTTGGCCATCCTTCGTTGAATATTTTTATTAACGATAAAATAATCGATTAGAGGTGCACATGCATTCATGAAAAGAACTGCCAACATCCAACCTTCTGGATAGGCAGGATTCACAACTCTTATAAGGACACCTAAAATTCCAATTAAAAATCCATAAATATATCTACCTGTGTCTGTCATAGCGCCACTAACAGGATCTGTGGCCATAAACACACAAGCAAATGCAAATCCACCCAGCACAAAATGCCAAGCAGGTGTAAGGGCAAACATTGGATTTGTTTCACTACCAATCATATTAAATACAAAGCTCATGGCAAACATTCCCAAAAGCATAGACAACATGATTCTCCAAGAACCAATCCCTGTTGTTATAAGATAGACAGCACCAACCATACAGGCCAGGGCAGACGTCTCTCCCATTGAACCTGGGATAAATCCAACAAAGGCATCATTCCAAGCAATACTAATTGCATCCATTCCACCAGCAGCAGCTTGCGCTAGTGGAGTTGCTCCCGTAAAACCATCAACCGCAGTCCAAACTGCGTCTCCTGAAATTTGAGCCGGATAAGCAAAAAATAAAAATGCTCGTCCTGTAAGCGCAGGATTAAAAATATTTTTTCCGGTTCCACCAAAGATCTCTTTTCCAATCAC
>JABJPQ010000580.1 GCA_018663815.1 Halobacteriovoraceae bacterium
CTCTCACTGGAAAAAGTGATTAAGTTTGAACGATCTGCACTCACATAACGATTAACAAAATATGAAATAAGCAAAGGAATATCTTCCCTTCTCTCTTTAAGAGTTGGAACTCGAATAGGAATAACATTTAAACGATAAAATAAATCTTCTCTGAAAGTTGATTCTTCAACCATTTTTTCTAAATCACGATGAGTCGCTGTGATTATCCTCGTGTCGATATCGACCGTAGCATTCGAACCAACTGGCTCTATCGTTTTATTTTGTAATACCCTTAACAATTTTACTTGTAGCAAGTGAGGCATATCCCCAATTTCATCTAGAAAGATTGTCCCTTTATTGGCCATTTCAAATCGGCCTTTGCGATCTGAGATAGCTCCTGTAAACGAGCCCTTTACATGCCCAAAAAGCTCACTTTCTAATAAGTCTCTCGGGATCGCTCCACAGTTAACGGAAACTTTATTTTCTTCCTTCCTGCTAGATAAATTGTGAATAGAGCTAGCCACTAACTCTTTACCTGTGCCTGAACACCCTGTAATGAGAATCGTTGAGTCAGTTAGAGCAACTTTTTTTATTCTCTCAAAAACATCTCTCATTATTTGAGAGCGTCCAAGCATGCCATAAAAAAAATCATCTTCGTTTGGTTCTTCTATTTTATATTCTGATAGGATTTTATTTTCTTTATTAACAAGTGAGCTTTTTGATCTATCTATGAGTTGAACCGTTATTCCTAATTTTTTCGAAATTGCTTCCATTATCAATTTTTGTAAAATTTCTAATTCGAAAGGCTTTGTTAAATAGTGATAAACACCTTTTTTGGTTGCTGCAATGGCCGTCTCAATTGAGGCAAAACCAGTCATTGCAATTGATACAAAGTTAAACCCTTTCTCTTTTAAATTATCAATTAGCAAGAGGCCATCAGTTCCATATTCGAGACTAATATCCGTAATTAAACAAAATGGAGCTTTGGGATTTGGTAAATTTAATAAATGTGTAAGGCAATCAATTGAATTCGTAAACAACTCAACTTCACAGTTTAGTGTTTTCATAAGGTATTTTTTAATACTCAAGCCAAGAATTTTATCATCCTCAACAACAATAAGCTTAGGATTTAGACCAAACTCCTCTAGCTCATCGTCACTTTTCTTAGCAGTAATATCACTCTGATGATTATTGTATGTTCCGTGTAAAAAGTTTAAGTCATCCATTAACTTCTCCTCATATATCTCATTCAAAATGCTAGCTAAGATTAGTGTACGTGTCAAATTTTGGACACCCAGAAAAAATAGCCGCTAAATATTTATTATTTGATTTATATACTGTTTTGGTATCATTAAGAAAAATAATGAACAATGCCCATTATGAGTTTAACTGATTTTTCAGGTCCGCCTGCTACATAATAAGCAACTGTAGCGACTAAACCCCAAACGGAGAAGACCGAACAAAATGCGACCATCTTAACTTTCTTTCTCATCCAAAATAGATAAGAAAATTCGGCTCCAATTAATAAAAGAGGAATAGACCAAAAAGGTGTATATCGAACTAAGAAATAAATTTCATTCATTCATTTATTCTACTGGAGATTTTGCAAAATTAAAATCTTGATTTTAATTCTTCTAAATAAGTTAAATTTTCCCAGCTAAAGCCACCCTTTTCAGTAGAACGACCAAAATGTCCATAAGCTGCTGTATCCAGATATATAGGCCTTAACAGATCCAATCTTTGGACAATGGCTTTTGGTCTCATATCGAAAATATCATTAACTGCTTGTGTAATGGCGGCTTGATCAACCTTATTCGTTCCAAAAGTATCAACAAGAAACGACATTGGCTTTGAAACACCAATTGCATAGGCAACTTGCACTAATGCTCTATCAGCAAGCCCAGCAGCAACAACATGCTTAGCAACTTGTCTGGCAGCATAAGCCGCTGAACGATCAACCTTGCTTGGGTCTTTCCCTGAGAAAGCACCACCACCGTGAGCACCGTGCCCGCCATAAGTATCAACAATAATTTTTCTACCTGTTAATCCAACATCACCCATTGGTCCGCCAATAACAAACTTTCCAGTTGGGTTGATAAAAAATTTCGTATCATTATCAATAAGACTTGGATCAACGACCTTATTAATAACCTCTTCTCTAATTGATTCATGAAGATGTTTTTGAGTAATAGACTCAGCATGCTGAGTCGAAACAACAATTGCGTCAATTCGCTTTATGGCCCCATCTACATATTGTGCTGAAACTTGGGTCTTTCCATCTGCCCTAAGGCCAGGAATAATATTTTCATGTCTTACAAAAGCAAGTCTCTGTGCAAGCTTATGAGATAAATCTATCGTCAGTGGCATGTATGAGTCTGTTTCATCTACAGCATAGCCAAACATTAAACCCTGATCTCCTGCTCCTTGGTCAAGGTCAACACCCTCGCCCACGTTTACACCTTGAGCGATATCTATTGATTGTTTATCCAAAGCAAGGTTTACACCACAAGTAGTGGCGTCAAAACCTTTATCTGAGTGATCATAACCAATGTCTCTAACCGTTTTTCTTGCGATTTCATGGTAATCTATATTTGCATTGGTAGTAATCTCACCGGCAATCTGAATAAGTCCTGTTGTAATCATTGTTTCACAAGCAACTCGTGAGTTTGGATCTTGTGCAAGTAAAGCATCTAAAATTGCATCTGATATTTGATCTGAAATTTTATCCGGATGACCCTCTGTTACTGATTCAGATGTAAAAATATAATCTTTAAGCATAGCTCTCTCCAAAAATAATGAATAAACAAATAATACACTAGTACAAGACTTATACACTCATAAATACATGTATTCAATTAATAATTTTGGAAAAGTAAGCAAACAAATGAGGATTTCTATAATCATAAAACAAAGGTTTTCCTTTTTCCCAGCGCATTGAATAGGTGGTGTCCTTGATTTTAATTACTTGATACTCCACTTTTCTACGATCAAAAAAGGAGTAAAGGTATTGGTAATTATCAGTTAAATAATGTCGTTGTAAACGTAGCTGGTGGGAAGATTTGTTACCAGGTATTTCTGGCAGTCTAACATATTCAGTCCAAACTGATGACATATCAATCTTACCAAACATTGAAATTCGAGAAAAATATCTAAAAGCATTAAATGATCCGTTATGGCGCTTAATTGTTTTCAGTGCTATTTTTAAATTTTTAGCTCTAATTGCTCTTCCTCTTCGACTCATATCCGGACAAAAGATTCCCGAGACAGCTGTAATGTAATGGTAGGTAAAAGAAAACTCACCAATTTTAAACAAAACATTTAACCACTTTTCATCATCTTGATCTATATCATCTGAGATATATTCAACAATAGGTTGATCGGGCTCAAGTTTGTTATAAAAATCATCATGATACCTATTTAAGACAACCTCAGTAACACTACGTCGCTCAAGACCATACTCTCCATCAATAACGCCAACCTCATGGACAAGTATTGTTTCTAAGCTAAACAATGCTTTGTACAACTCTGGCTGTTTCGCCCAAAAATTATAAGCATCGGCTTGTTTTTTATAAACAAATTCTTTTAGGCGCAAGGTTGCTTCATTTTCTTTTTTAATTAAGAAATCAGCTTTTTTGTTATTCTTAACAGAAACAAGTTCCTGGTAGAACTTAAAATTACTTTGAGTCCTATTAAGCCATTCTTTTAACCGACTTAACTGAACTCTCTTTCCTCGAACAACAATACTGGAGATTTTTTTTTCAACCCAACCAAGGTCATATCTAAACTTTTCAGAAATAAAATTTTTTTCCGCAATTAATTTTAACTCTAAGGTATCAAGAGCAGATCGAATAAACTTATCTGGTTTTGTTCTATTGGGATCGTAGGCTCCATCTTCAATGATTTTTCGAAAGAAGAATATCTCATTCGCCTTTAATTTATTCTTTTTCCCTTTTAAGTCTTTGTATTTTTCAAAGTCACGTCGTGAGGATAAAAAATCATTGGGGTAATTATAACTTTTCATAAAAAAGATCTGATCACTAAAAAGTTGAAATTGTTTTTTTAAATCATTTAAGCGGTGATTCGATTCAAGCCTTAAACTTTCTTTTTTTTCGGTACTCAAGGCGAGATAGTGCTGCTTTTTCAAAGCCAATAAGTCTGAGACAGTCATGTCAATGCGTTCTCTTACGAAAGCAAAATCAGGATAGTTCTTTTGTTTTTCTAACCGCTTAATCATCACTTCAATATATTTTATTTTTTTCTTAAAATGATGGAGGTTTTTTATGATGGCCAAGCGATCGATATGCATCCCAACTTTTGGTAAATAATAACCCTGACCTCGATAGCGCTTAATAAGTTTTATGTACTTTGATGGATCGCTAGGGCTACAGACTTGCTTAAAAAACGTCTTATGTATTTTTTGATAATCATTAATAATCTTATATATATTTCCCGTCCAATTTATCGGACGTTCATACTCAGCATACCCCGTACTAGAAAAGCCACAAAAGAGACTCAATATGACTATTATTTTTTTAAGAGAGTTGTTTAACAAAATCAGACTCCCATAAACCTAAACAAGTTCGATTGCTTAATACAAGTAGAACACTTCTCTCATTAGCCCACAGTTTAATGTATTTCATTAATTCATCCAATGTATTCACGCTTTGAGCTGCAATTCCTTGTTTAGTTAATTCTTCAACTAACAGTGTTGTGTCTAAATTTTCTTTATCTTCAACCGTTGTTTGCAAAGCATTTTTAGCAATAAGTACTTTATTCGAGCTGGTGAGTGATGCAAGAAATTCATTTTGAAAAATTGAACTGCGTGCTGTTGCTGATACAGGTTCAAAAATCGTAATAATTTCCTTGTCTGGATATTTCGTTTTTATAGCATCAACTGTTAAGCTAATCGCTCTTGGATGATGAGCAAAATCATCAATAACAACTGCTTTTTGAAAATATCCCCGGTGCTCTTGACGCCTTTTAACCATTTCGAGATTCATAACAGAAGATTGTAATTCTACAGTATTAAAACCTAGCCGATCAAGCATAAGAATACATGATGAAATATTAAGAATATTGTGAAGCCCTACAATATTTGTATCAAAGTCAACATAACTATTTCCAAGCTTTAAACTAAAGTGGCTTCTGCCATTGATTGACTCAATTTTAACAGGGCCAGCGGCTGAACCTTCACCGTAAAAAGTCCAATCTAAGTCTTTAAATGTTTCGCTTAAATCAGTAATGGCACCAAAGCCATCATTAGCAATTACAGTTCCACTCAAACTCGCTAAGGTAGGTTTGAATTCATTTTTAATATCTTCAATACTATTAAAGATATCAGCGTGATCAAACTCAAGGGAGGTCAGTACCATATGATTTAATTCATATAATCTAAATTTAGAAATCTTTTGAAAGTAAGCACTATCATATTCATCTGATTCAATAACAAAATACTTGCTTGTTCCGAGCCTTGAAGGAGGTCGACCGTCTATGATACCTCCGATAAAGTAACCTGTATCCTCACCTAGAGCTTCTAGCATTTGGCTTAAAAAATAAGTAGTCGTTGTTTTACCATGAGTACCAGCAAGTCCAATGACTTCCTTATCTTGTAATATGAACTCACCTAAAAAACTAGGAAAAGAAGTAAAAGGCACTCCCGTTTCCTCTA
>JABJPQ010000393.1 GCA_018663815.1 Halobacteriovoraceae bacterium
GAGCAGCGTTTTTAAAAATCCTGATAAATGGCTTCCATGGAATTTCGAAACAAATTAATCAGTTTAAACTATTTCAAGAGTCAACTCAAACAGGCTAGCCGAAGGGACACCAAAGACTTCTTCTTCACCAGCACTGGTAAAATTAAGGTTTGCTTTCCTTGTGGTATACTTAGGTTTGCTTTTTCGAGATTTTTTAATTCTTGCTTTCTTTTTTGGAGCAGACTTTAAACTTGTTTTTCTATAATCCTCTCTAAGCCATACTTCTTCCTCTCCCTTAATAACTGGCAAGGCCATAGCTGTTAATTCGATTTTAGAAGTTCCATCCATCTTCATTTTCAACATACCACTAGCAATAAGCTGTCTATAAACCGACCTCCACTTATCTTCCTGAATATGAGATCCAATATTAAAACTTTCAATCTTATGATGTTCTTTTCCTTGGATTTCCCCTGTAGCGTATCCAATTAAAATTTGAATCATATATTCAATTCCAAACTTTTGCTTGGTTTCATGAACACAACGTAATGCCATGATAGCCTCTTCGGTTGCATTAATCATATTTTTGATAGAAGCATTACAGACATCACAATTATGACAAGGACCTACGTATTTATCATTAAAATAATTTAACAAAACAACTCGTCTACAAATAGTTGTTTCACATATACCAATCATCGCTTCTAGTTTTTGATTATTGACTCTTTGTCTCTTTACTCCAATTCTTCCCTTATTCATCATGCGTTTAATCATGACGACCTCTTGTTTACCAAAAAGCATCCAAGCTTTAGCTGCTAAGCCGTCACGGCCAGCTCTACCAGTCTCTTGGTAATATGACTCTAAACACTTTGGCATATCCATATGTGCTACAAATCTCACATCCGGTTTATCTATCCCCATACCAAAGGCTATCGTTGCGACAATGATGACACCCTTATTGTTCAGAAATTTATTTTGAATATCTTCTCGTTTACCAAGGTTAATCCCCGCATGATAAGCATAAGCTTTAAATTTATTTTTTCTCAGATACTTTGCAATCTCTTCCGTTTTTTTTCTTGAAAGACAATAGACAATGCCAGTACATCCCAAATATTTTTCTGTAATAAAATCATTTAGCTTTTGTAAATTTTCTTCTTTACTCATTTTTTTTTGAATTGCATATTCGATATTAGGCCGATCAAAACGAGACACAAAAATCTTCGCCTTCTCCATGCCTAAACTCTTGAGCATATCCGCTCTGGTTGCCTCTCCGGCCGTTGCGGTAAGAGCAATTCTTGGTACGCTCGGAAATTTCTCTCCTAAGACTCCAAGCTGCATGTATTCAGGACGAAAGTCATGTCCCCATTGAGAAACACAATGAGCTTCATCTATGACGAACAAAGTAATATGACAGTTCTCTAAGGTTTCTTGAAAACTATCCATCATTAATCTTTCAGGGGAAACATATAATAACTTATAATGACCAAAAAAAAGTGATTCCTCAACTTGATTTTGTTCGGAGCGAGAGAGAGTAGAGTTTAAAAATCCGGCTTCAATGCCTTTTAGCTTTAATGCATCTACTTGATCTTTCATTAAAGCAATTAATGGAGAAACAACAATCGTGGTTCCATCAAAATAAAGTGCTGGGATTTGAAAACACAAAGATTTTCCAGCTCCCGTAGGCATTAAAACAAGAGTATCATTTCCTTCAATAACAGACTGGATGATTTGTGCTTGTTCTCCTCGAAACGAATCATGTCCAAAGGACTGTTTGAGAATTAAGGATATCTCTTTTTGAGTATTTGATTTAAGAATATTTAGTTGATCATCTAATCCCAATTGATGCATAGTTAGCATTTTACTTTTTAATAAACAAAAGTACTAGGATCGATTTTACGATGGGGTTTAAAACTGGAAGGAAAGTGATGTTAAAAGTATAACTTCATGTTTTTATTCATAAAGTTATAAGGGTACGATAACTTTCCTTCGGTTTTTATTGCTTTGAAACAAATGCAGAAGTAAAATTGTTTTTTGTACCCTTTTTTTTCTTTTTCCTAATTTTGACTTGCGTAAAAGTGAATCAATGCTTCTTTGTCTGCTGCTGATAACTTATTATATTTTCTTTTCATCTTAGAAGGCATAGAGCGTTGATTAGAGTCAAACTGATTAAATGTTGTTTCCATATATTGCATCCATTGTCCCGCTAAAATACCTGCGTCATCATCGGCAGCTGAACCATTTTCAGTGTGGCATTTTTCACAATATTTTTTATGTATTATAGATCCACTCTTTGCTTTAACAGCATCAAAAGATTGTATGGCACTTACAAATGGCTTACTCGCATAATGCTCCGCTACGGCTTGAATTTGTTTATCCGATAATTTATCGAATACCTTACACATATCATTTACTTCAGACAAACCAGAACCCGCTGGATAAGCAACTTCTTCACAAGGGCGTTCTCTATCTCGATAAACATCAGCAACATCAGTTATGTAAAAATCAGAAAAGCCTCCAATAATCGGAATATCTGCAGCCATACTGGCTCCATCAATCCCATGACAGGCATTACAGTCTTGTATGATCGCTTCAGTACTCAAGGCATGGGCAACGCCAAAGCATAGAGAAATAAGAATAACACTCAATCGTAGACGTAGTTGTAAAATCATTTATTACTTCCTTTTTAGTGACTATTAATATTAGTGCATCAATAGTATATATAAAAAGTAATTGTCAATTGCTTTTCCACTTCGTAAAATCTTTACGCATGGCCGATGTGTTTTACTCCTAATTACAAGTGATTGTTTCTTCGCACGAAACCCTACCACTGCTATAACTATTCCGAACTCTACACTTCTCTATCGCTTCAGCGACAGAAGGTGAAACTCCAGAAGAAGAGTGACAAATAGCAACATCTCCTCCGGAACAACTCACGGTTTTTTCACACGAAACCCTACCACTGCTATAGCTATTCCGAACTCTACACTTCTCTATCGCTTCAGCGACA
>JABJPQ010000388.1 GCA_018663815.1 Halobacteriovoraceae bacterium
AAATTAAATGTTAATCCAAATGTTAAACTGATCGATATTTATCCTGACCATCACGATTACAAACTCTTCTTTGCCAACTCTTTTTCTTTAAGTCCAAAGTCAGCTTCTCATGCTGTTAAAGCTGGTTACAAACGAGCGATGCAAATTTTAAGTCAGCCTGAATTTTTATGATTAAATTAATAATCTTTTTTTTAATACCACTTCATGCTTTTGCTTGGTATGCCCCAGAGAGTTTCAATTCGTCATATATTGAAATTGAAGATGCCATATTTAAAGAAACCATTACCGGTGGAGTTAAGGATGCTAAAGGATACCTCTCATCCTCAACACTAAAAAAAATTTTTAATGATAAAGAGAATAGAGTTAGTAACAAGTTTGATATCCCAAAGTACTTTGAAGCCTCTGTTAGGTTTTGGTTTAGTATTTATACACAATTTTCTTCTGAACAAGTTGTCATTCATGACAAAGGCAATCTAGAGCTCATCTACAAAACGCTTGATTTCACAGAACTTCATAGTAACGAGTCAATCCATCGTTTTTCAAAATCAAAGCTTCAATCTACTCTTTCCCTGGAATACACTCGTAAAGTAAAAAAAACACTTCAAAAATTTGCAAAATATAGTTTTAAAAGACTTTTCGAAACTAATTCTGAAATTTTAACCACCCTTAAAGATGCAAATATCAATCTTCCAAAGAACAAAAAGAAACGAGCTAAATTGTTTTATGACTTAGCCCGAAATATCAGAACTCAAACAGGCCAACGTAATAAAATACTTAAAGGAGTTATTCGTTCATCGGCCTACCTACCTTTTCTATACAAACAACTTAAAAATTTTCGTCTGCCAAAAGAAATACTTGCTATCCCTTTTTTAGAATCTAGCTTCAATCCAATTGCTGAGTCTAAAGCCGCCGCCGCTGGTTTATGGCAGTTTATTCCTTATGCCAATAACCTTTTCATGCCCAAAATAACTAATCGTATTGACTACCGATTTAATCCGATCGTAGCTTCTCTTGCGGCCTTTCACCTTATTAAAGAAAACAAGCTTATTTTGCGCCGCTGGGACTTAGCAATCCCAGCTTACAACTCTGGTCCAACTCACCTTAAAAAGGCTATTAGAAAGTTTTCAAAAAAGAAAAAGCGTAACCAAATCTCACTTGAGTATATACTTACTCATTATAAACACCCTCATATTGGCTTTGCCTCCAAAAATTTTTACGCTGAATTTTTGGCCCTTACCCGTGTTTTAGCCTACAAAGAGCTGATTTATCCCTTAAAGGGATATGAACTATCTGACACTTTTACTGATGTTGAAAACCTTGGTGTGTACCTCAGTCGTTGTAAAATAAAGCCAAACAGATTTTTCACAAAAATGCTCAAAACATCTCCAAGTATTATAAAAATTAATTCTCACTTTAAAAATATCACAAGCAAGTATCCAAAAGGCACAATTGTCGTTAGTGATAGAAAGCTTAGCTCCTCACGTTTTCAAAAATTAAGTGACAAGCAACTCAAAGATAGCTTTCCAAAGTATTATTTTAAATCCTTAAAGTCCAAAGCCTGTAACTAGCTACAATTAAACATTTTTTAATTGTAAAATCTACACACGGTCTGTTGCGTTACATATAAATCGACTATATATAAATACAAAAATTCGAGGTTTTTTTATGTTCTTTAAGATCATGTTAGTAATAGTAATTTCACTTAGCTCTTTTTCAAGCTTTGCAATTGTTAGCACACTAAGATTTTCGGTTAAAACTTTTATTTATAGAGTCCTTAACAGCTCTTCAAGATCCAACAGCACTCTTACCTCTGCTCAAATGAGGCGAGGAGATAGGCTATTACAAACAATGCGAGAAACTGATATTTACGGAGAGCATATAAACCTTGCAGCTAATATGAACCTTGAAGGAATATACTCAGCAAAACTAATCACAAATCAAATGTTTACAACTGAGCGAAAAGTTATGTCCATTGAGATTACTGATCTTCAAAAGTATAATGGTGCAGAAAAAATTTTTAAGTCTCCCAACATAGATAATCTCTCTGCAAACAAAATGGAAATTTTGTTAAAGAGAATTTACAAAGACCAACCCGAAGGTACTTATAAAATTAACCTTCACGATGAGCCCAACTCATATGAAATTGCTCTCAAAAATGATGAGATCTTTGACGATGTTAATGGAAAATTTATCTATCAATTAATGAGAAAATTAGAAAAAGCTGGAAATGAAATAGAATCACTTTACCAATTATAGGAGAACCTAATGAAATATTTACTAATCGCGACCCTGCTTATCTCGCAAACTGCATCTGCAGGAATTATCACAAGCCTTAGGGCCACACTACAAAAAGTTTTTTATGAAGCCGTTACATCAGCAAGAACTTTTTCCAGTAAAAACCCCAACCATATTACCGTCGGAGATAGCCTTATCAATATCCAGACAAGAACTGTTCCACGTCATGGACGTGCACCTGTGATCAGCAATTCAATTGAGCTTAGCACTCCGCTAGAAATCAATCAAATTGCGAAAGTCATACTTACTACTGGAAATTCCGAAGCTGGAAAAACGACGATTTCAATAACGAGAACACATCTTGATAATTCGCTTTTTAGCCCAACAAAATTAGATGATATTGTTTTATCTATTCAGCAAAAAACATACCCATACTGGAACAACAAACAAGGCTTCATATCTGTTCAACATAATGTTAACAGCTCATTAGTTCAATCTAAGCCAACACTTTATAGCTCTGAGTCCCAGATAGTTATCTCATCCCATAGAATTGATATGGTAGAAGAAGCCCTCCTACTTATTGGACGATATGCTGATTCTGCAAGAAAACTTTCGTTAGATCGAATTAATTTATAGTTTATATTTGGTGGGGCAGTGTTTATAACTGCTCAACTAAGTAACTTTCTGCAGAACAAAATGTTTGTAGAAATTGATTTGAGCCGTCTATATACTCAACTTTAATATTTACGGCTCCTTGTTCTTCACCAACCAGAAATGCTCTTTGAGTTTCTACATTTACTTCATCGTAAAACGCGCCGTCTCTATCAAGAAATGAACTTTGAATATTCATAAATCCATTTTTTGACATCCCATTAAAGTAAATTGATTTTGGTTTTTTTGTAAAATTAAGCTGAATTAAGCACTCACTCTGGGCAATATCAAACTTATTCCATACTAATGAGGCGTAATCTTCAGAAGGAACAATCACGGCCTCTTCACTCCATCGACCAACGAAAATATTTTCTTCCAGGTGCTTTAACTCAAAGTACTTTCTCGTTCCAAGAGGATAGATCATCCTGCTTATTGAGTATCTATTAATTGATTCTTTTGTCACTTGTGACTCAAAACTCCAAGCAGATATACTGTCCTTGTTTATATTTAAAATGCCCTTACACTTCGACAGTGGCTCCTCCTGATACAATTCAAAGACTTCGTTAACAACCTCTGCATAAAAGTTTGGTTCGTAGTAAACTTCTTTATCAACGAGACTAACAATTTTGCTCGTTACTTCACCTTTAATGTTCTTAAAATAAATAACCGTGTTTCCAACATTAACCCCAACAAAGAGAACATACATATAATTAGCTGCAGACCTATCAACAACTTTTAATGAGTTATCAAGAAAAAGTTTTGCTTCATACTTAGTGTTTACATCAAGCTCTACGTCTTCTGTTGTATCATCCAACTCTATTAATACCTGTGCCCCAAGACCAGTTACTTCTTTGCTTTCAACTATTTGTTGAAATGAATCTTTTGTGAATACTGGAATTGATATCTCCTGCTTTTTAATGCCCTCAAATACTAAATCAAATGCTGTGATCATATAATCATGACCTCTTGGCATAATAACTGCTCTCCTTGTATTCATTTTTGTATTCAACTTGTATTTTAAGTCTATATAACCTTGACCATAGTCTTGAGAAATATCATCCAAATCATCTTGGAAGCGAATATCAAAATCATGAACTTTTTCAAATTTATCTTTTGAATAGTCAATAGCATCAATGGATACTCGATATTCAGAAATAAAATTTTCTCTACTAATTAGTGATTCATCCAGACAGCTATAGTCTTTTTCAGATTTATCATTAAGTTGGTCTTCAAAAAAGCCAACTCTTTTGTCTTGTTGCTCACTCGTTCGTGTAGCGCTCGAAGGGTTACTTTCAGTAGAAACTTGAGCTGCGATCCTAGGTAGCTCTTCACTCGAAGAAGCATCATGCTTTATTTTGTTTATTAAGATCGCTTTTTTTACTTGGCTACTCAGTTTATTTTTTGCACCAACAACAGTTTGTCGTTTTGTTTTTTTAGAAATTCCCAGACCAATACTG
>JABJPQ010000690.1 GCA_018663815.1 Halobacteriovoraceae bacterium
CATCCATAAAACTATATCCTATTAAAAACCTAAACAAGGAGAATAGGAAATGAATAGTAAACTCAGAGAACAAATGGTGTATGAATTAGAATTAAGGGCTTTAGATGAGAAAACGCAAAAGGCTTACATCAACTCGGTCGAAAGACTGGTGAGGTTTTATAATAAATCACCAGATGCTCTAAACGTTAAAGATATTCGAGAGTATCAGCATTATCTTTTAACCGAAAAAAAATACAAAAATAATTCAGTTAATCGACATCTAGCTGGTATTAGATTTTTTTATAAAAATGTTTTGCACAGAAGTTGGTATGTAGATGCTCTTCCTAGGGTGAAAGGTCCAAAACTAATCCCCATTGTTTTAAGTGAACAAGAAGTTTCTTTAATGATTAATTCAATTAATAGTGTTTTTTATAAAGCTGTTTTGATGGTGATGTACTCTTCTGGACTTCGTAATACAGAGGTTCGTAATTTAAAAATCAGTGATATTGATAATCAAAGAAATCTTATTAACGTTCGTTGTGGAAAAGGAAAAAAAGATCGTCAGGCTCTTTTATCTCCACTTGCCTTGAGTGCTCTTAGAACTTATTGGCGTCTTTACAGAGTTAATAATCCGGTTCAGTCTGATCATATTTTTATTCCCAATAAAAATAGCTACAACGGAGAACTAAAAAAATCTCTATCAAACACAGCTTTAGCTTAACTGCTCTTTAGTGTGAGTTATTTCGGCTAAAATCACCCCCCTCAAACGGCAACCTCACAGTCACATACCAGCCAGTAAAATTGAAAATGTTACATGAAACACAGGTAGTTACTGGAGCGCGTTATTTGTGTGCTAATGTGCTCACGAACTTAAAGAATTTATAAACAACGGTTGAATTTAAACCATTACTTGAAAACATGGAGAATATAATGAAAAAACTATTAATTGGATTGGCTTTATTAAGCTTAACTACCAATCTCATGGCTGGAACTAATCAATATGATTCAAAAGATTGTGAAAGAGAATTTTTGAAATTAGTTGTTTATCTTGAGGACTTAATTGATGAAGGAGATCACGCTGAGGAACTGTATCAGAGTTTGAAGTTTGCGAACCGAAACTCTACATCAAGAGCTCATAGTGATTTCATAAGAAAATATGCCAAATTACCAGTTATTAAATATGCAAATCAACTTGATTCTCAATTAGGGATGATGAACCGTGAAGTAGGTCGAGTTTATAGAAAAGCCAAGAGATCTAAGTGTTATAAAAATATGGATTCAGTTTTGGATGATGCTATTAAATAAAAAAAAATACTCTTGTTGTTAAATGAACTTTAGATTAAAATATTAATTATGCACAACAAGGCTAGCGATTTAAAAACGTTGGCCTTTTGAATTTTGACAAAAAGACTTTTTCTCTACTGATTTAACTTTCAAGCCCGACTACGGAAATGTAGTTTTAGAATTAATGGAATGAACCACCCCCTTTGAAACAAGGAGTGAGTTCATGAAAGAATTATCTACAATTGGAATTGTAGGGTAAGAAGTTATTTGATGACAGCAAAAAATATCATGAACTATCTCAGCAGGCACTGTTATCTTTTCAATATTCTATTTAGCCCTTGTCACATGCTGAGCTGTTTAATACGTTTCGCAGTACCAAGGATTTAATATGTTAAGGACGATTTCAAAGGTTTTTTATTTACTTATGCTCTTAGGAGTTTCGCCAAGTTTTTCCTATGAACCAGGAGTTCAGGACTATACAGCACTTCAAGTTTACCTAAATCCAGCTCCAATTGGGGCGGATGTTTACCATGCTTGGAGTTGTGAAGGTGGGACTGGAAAAAATGTAAGAATTGTTGACGTAGAGACAGGCTGGAACCGTAAGCATGAAGAGTTTAAGACACCTTTCTTGGATATTGGCCCTAAAATAGATACAGAGCATGGAACAATGGTTTGGGGAGTTCTAAACGCAAAAAACGATGGTGTTGGTATTACGGGTATTGTGTATGATGCTGAAATAGGTCTCTGCTCTCTAGGTAGATTTAATAATTGGCAAAATTGGAGAGAAACATTATCACGTCGCTTGAATAGACTTTACGATTTATTAGAACCTATGGATATTGTTCTGCTTGAGGTTCAAGTGGGTGATGGCCCATATAACTCAAAAACACCAGTTGAGTTTTGGGATCGTATCTACGCCTCGATTAAGGCACTAACCGATAAAGGTGTTATCGTAATAGAAGCTGCTGGAAATGGGGGGCTAAATTTAGATGCACCTCTTTTTGA
>JABJPQ010000115.1 GCA_018663815.1 Halobacteriovoraceae bacterium
ATTTTATAATTTAAAAAGTGATGATTTTTAATAATATTAAGCTGAGTTGTATTTAATGGGACTCGTCCATCAAGTATGGCCATCGAATTTTCAGCATGCCTTGAAAAAAACTGTTTATCAAATTTGCTTAGATGAGCTTGTTCGAACTTTTCTCGCGGTATAAAGCTAAGTCCAACATCTTTAAAATAGCTTGTGAGAAACAGACCTTCTATCTCTTTCTCATTAAAGAGTTTTAGACTTTGAATAAAGCTTAGCAAAAGAATTGATGATAGGAGTGGTTGTGTAAGAATATAATGATAATTTGAATTTTTAATATTTTCAAAGACAGGTTTGTGAATATTTTTATTTGCAAGAAGTAATGTACTTAGATTTTTTGAGTTTTGAAATTGATTGGTTAATAAACTATCGTTGTAAGGATCTTCATAGAGAGAATTCATTTGCATTGAGAGTAAGTTAGAGTGCTTTATGGCATTCTTTTTGATGTCACCTATAGATAGGGAGCGAGTTAGTTTTGTTAACTCTTCTTTGAGTTTGCTACTTAGGAGGTTAAAGTCTTCATTAGAAATGAAAATTTCACGACTATAATTTTTTGCAAAATCACTGATAAACTCAGATGTAATTCCTTCCTCGGACTCAAGTATTTTTACAAATTGACCATTATCATAGTGAAAACCGGGATGTTGTAGTGATTCGATTATGAACAGTCTTCCAATAAATATGGGCTTTAGCTTAAGAGCTAAACGATGCATCTGGATAGGAGTCATTCCGTTTAAATTCATAAATTTATTATACTGTATTTTTGGTTTTAAGAAAGAGAGTCGAGTAGGTTATTTATAAAACTTGAGTACTTAACTCCTGATTGTTCCATCATTTGTGGGAACATTGATATCTGGGTATGACCAGGAAATGTATTTATCTCGTTAATAAAGATATCACCCTGTGAAGTTAAGAAAAAATCAATTCGAGCAAGATGTCTGATTTTTAAAAGATCTATCGCGATATTTGCTTGGCGCTCGATTTCTTTAAGAGAGCTATCATCAATATTTTTAGCTTTTACTTGAGTGATCGTTTTACTTTGCTGTGAGTACTTTTCTTCATAGGTGTAGAACTCATCTTCACAGATGATTTCTCCTGGTGAGCTAAGATGAAACTTGTCGTTGTAAAAGTAGGCCGCTACCTCGAGTTCTCGTCCAATAATTTCTTTTTCAAGAATAACAAATGGAGATAAGTCAAAGGCATTTTCTATAGCTGACTTTAATTCTGTTAGAGAGTTGACCTTGTAGCAACCAACAGAGCTTCCTTGATTTGTTGCTTTAACAAAAACAGATTTATGCTCGTTAAAAAAAATATTTGCTTTTATCATTTCAGCTACGGAATTAATGGCCAGAAAGGGGGTTGTTTTGACCCCTGAGGTTTCCAAAAACATTTTTGTAACCAATTTATTAAAACATAGAACACTTGTTTCGGCATTGCAGCCGACGTAAGGAAGCTTAATAAGTTCAAAAAATGATTGAATATCTCCTGTTTCTCCTGGATAGCCATGAAAACACGGTATTGCCGCCGCTATTTGAATCATATCATTTGATGTTTTTAGTTGGGCATCAAATGTTAAAGAGCATGGTTTGTCTTGATATGTCCATTCTTGTTGCTTGTTTATTTCAACTTTATAAACATTAAAACGACTTGAATCAATTTGTGACTCAATAAATTGTGATGATGTAATTGCTATCTCGTGCTCAGAACCACCACCACCTGTAAGGAGAAGAATATTTTTCATTAAAGATCTCTTAGTTTCTTTGGTGTTTTTTCTTGGTTAAGGTCGCAGACCAATTGTGTCAGTTGTAATTGAGTCATTTCATTTGTATCACGTGAGCCATAGGCTCTAATGCTGATCGACTGTGACTCCTTTTCTTTATCACCCACAATAACCATATAAGGCACCTTGGCTTTTTGAATTGTTCGCGTTTTTTTACCCAAAGTTTCGTTTGAGTGATCAATCTTCGATCGAATTCCATTTTGTTTAAGCAGGCTTAATATTTCGTTTGCATAATCAAGATGAAGTTCATTATTAACCGGAACGATAATCACTTGTTCTGGCGCAAGCCAAAATGGAAAGACTCCTGCACAATGCTCTAAGTAAACTCCAAAAAACCTCTCAAGGGAGCCAAGTAATGCTCTATGGATCACAACCGGTCTTTCCTCTGTACCTTCTTTGCTTTTAAACTTAAGGTCAAATCTTTCAGGAAGTTGAAAATCAAGTTGAAGTGTTCCAAGTTGAAAGTATCTCCCTAGAGCATCTGAAATTTGAATATCAATTTTGGGACCATAGAACGCACCATCTCCCTCGTTGATATGATAATCGTATTCAGACTTATCAAGAGCAGACTTTAAAGCCGTTTCGGCCATGTCCCATGTGGCATCATCTCCTACCTTTTTCTCAGGTCTGGTGGATAAACCAACTTTTATATTTTTAAAACCAAAGTGGTCATAACAAATGTCAAACATGCTTAGTAGCTTAATTATTTCTTCTTGAATTTCATTTTTGTCTATAAAGACATGAGCGTCATCTTGGCAAAAAGTTCTAACTCTTGTTAGTCCTGACAAGGTACCACTTCTTTCATTTCGATGAAGTCTACCAAAGTCTGCAAAACGCAATGGAAGGTCTCGGTAAGAATATTGTTTGTGTTTAAACATTAACATATGACAAGGGCAGTTCATGGGTTTTACGGCCATTTCTCTATGGTCATCCGCTGTAAAAAACATATCTTCAGCATAGTTGTCATAATGACCTGATGTTTTCCATAGATTAACATCTAGAACTTGCGGAGTTATGACCTCATCATAATCAAATTTGTCATAAATTCGTCGCATAAAACTGACAAGTTCATTATAGACAATTGTTCCTTTGGGTTCAAAAAAAGGTGAGCCGGGCGCAGCCGAATCAAAAAGAAATAAGTTTAACTCTTTACCTAATTTTCGATGATCTCTTTTTTTGGCTTCGGCTAAAAATGCAAGATGTTCTTTTAGTTCTTCCTTAGTCTCAAAACATGCAGCATAGATTCTTTGTAGCATCGGACGTTTTTCATTTCCTCTCCAGTAAGCACCTGCTGTGTGTAGTAATTTAAAATTAAAGTTAAGCTCTTTAGTTGTTTCAACGTGAGGTCCTTTACAAAGATCAATAAAGTGATCACCTTGAGTGTAATAAGAAATAACTTCCGAATCCGCTAGGTCATGAATTAACTCAATTTTGTATTCTTGGCCTCTTTCAGCAAAAACTTTTAAAGCTTCTTCTCGGCTAACCTCAAAACGAGTGATTACATCTGCTCGTTTGATAATTTCTTTCATCTTTTTTTCTATACCCTTAAGGTCTTCATCTAGAATTCTAGTGGCAAGGTCAACGTCATAATAAAACCCATTCTCAATCGTTGGGCCGATACCTAGTTTAACTGTCTCTGTAGGATATAATTCCTGGATGGCCTGAGCCATTAAGTGTGCAGTTGAGTGCCTAAGAGTATCCAAGTTATATTGGCTCATAATTAATTTATCCTTTAGATTTGAATTTTGCCGTTGGTGCAACTTTTATGTTTATCAATTAAATTATCTTTTATCAATAAGTTAGAGTCAATTTATATACATAGTTTCTAAGTCATGTAAGCTTGCCAATCTTTACACAATTTTAGCGTATGAGACTACTAATATACTGAATTTACGTAAGATTTGTAGAGGCAAAGTAAGAATTTATAACGTTTAAAACTGATCCTGCATAAAATCATAAACCTAGGCATTTTACATCCTCATTATATTACTGTAAGTTTTAGCCGAAAGAGAATCTCTGGAGAGGGAGAAGATATGGATACAATTAATCATTTTGAAAATCAAGGTGAACAATTCAAGTCACACGAAGTCTTAATGGCTAAGTCTGCTGCGTTAGACACGTTGAATTTAGATGAGAGTAAATTACAAGAAGAGAAGCTTATTGGAGAAGGTTTTTATCGCTTAGCAAAAGTCTATTACGATAAAGCTGACTTTGTCAGAGCCGAAGATTTCTTCTTAAAAGCACTGTCTAAGACGATTTATCCTCGAGACGCATTTGCAATGTTTAAATGTTACGGTTTTCTTATTCGAATCTACTCTGAAGAAATGCGAGCTGATAAAGCTGATG
>JABJPQ010000114.1 GCA_018663815.1 Halobacteriovoraceae bacterium
GCAGTTTGTTGGAGTTGTCCCACCGAGTGATGTTATTATTACGACGACCTTCGAAGTTGAGTTTGAGTCAGCCTCGGGGACAATAATGGTCGTTATTCCTTATTCGACGATTGAACCAATTAAACAAAAACTAAGTTCTAGCTACCAATCAGAAAGCGACACCGTCGACTCTTTGTGGACACAATCAATGCATGAACATGTCAATGATGCCGATGCAATGGCCATTGTAAAGCTAGGTGAGACGCAGATGTCTATTGGTGACCTTGTTGCTTTAGAGGAGGGCGATGTTTTGCCTTTAGCACAAGAAGTTTCAGGAGAGTTAAGTATTGAAATAGAGGGCGTGAAAAAATTAACCTGTTTAGCGGGTGAGTATAAAGGAAATAGGGCAGTTCAAATTACAAAAAGAATAGCAAAGTAAAGGATAGGTAGATGGACGAAAACACAGAGAATGAGCAGAATAATGTTACTGAGATCAATGCTGAACAAAAAGATGCGATATCATCTTTAGCAGATCAAATTAAAACGGGAGATGATGCTCTTAATAAACTAAAAGTGCAAAACTTAGATTTTATTTTAGACATCCCTTTAAAGGTGAGCGTAGAGCTGGGGCGTGCACAAGTCGTCATAAAAGATTTATTACAACTTGGACAGGGTTCTGTTTTAGAGTTAGACAAACTTGCTGGTGAGCCACTTGAAGTATTAGTAAACGGTAAACTTGTCGCAAGGGGCGAGGTCGTTGTTGTGAATGAAAAATTTGGAATTAGGCTAACAGATATCATTAGTCCACTTGAAAGAATTGAGACTTTAAAATAAAGAGGAACAAATGAAACGTAACAAATTATTTATCCTATTAATCATTTCAATATTTCTGTCCTCTGCTATGGCCAGCGTTGAGATTAAAAAAGTTGATTTTAAAACTTTGAGCAAGACAGGAATCGTCTCAATTCATTACACCGGAAAGTTAAAAAACTATCCAGAGTTAAAGATCGTAGGAAAAACAATTCAAGTTAATTTTCCAGATTCGAAGATCAAAAAATCAATTGAAAAGTCTGTCAGTTTTTCTTCAAAGTTGATTGATACAAAAATTCGGGCTTATCAAACAAGTAAAAATGTGGCAAAGATCAAAGCGTTGCTTCCCTTTTTAATTGAAAAAAAGAAAGATCAAGTCACACTCTCGATTAAGGATAATAAGGTTGAATTGACTTTTCCTCGGATTAAAGTGAATTTAAAAAAAGCTCCCAAATATGGAACAATTCTTAAACAAAAGAAAGTTAAGAAAGAATTTTTAGATGAGGCTTACTTAAATTCTTTACTTAAAATAAAAGATAAAAAAACGACGACTAAGAAGAAGCCCACAAATCTAACTGCAAAAGTGGATAGTGTAAAAAACTCTCAGTCATCTGTTTTTAAAAATAATAAAGGTGCTGGAAATTCCTTTTCTGTTTTAGAGTATGGTGGCAAATTTGTTGCTTTTCTAGGTTTTGTCCTTTTGCTCTTTTATGGAGTTGTGACCTTAATGAAAAAAGGCTTCATTAAAAAAGGGAAATTGGGCTTTCTAAATAATGCTGATCAAATATCAATCATTAATCAAACATATATCGCTCCTAAGAAAAGCCTAATGCTTATTAAAGCACATAATCAAGTCTTCTTAGTGAGTAACACTGATCAAGGAATACATCCTATTTCAGAAATAAAAGATGCTGCAGGATTACTTAAAGATGGCGAGAAATCAATTAATGGCCATAACTTTGACAGTAATCTAACTGAAGCCGTTGTTGATAAAACTAATGATCAAAAAATTCAAATTAAAGAAGATATTACAAAGTCAAATCAGCAGTCCTCTTTATCAAGTTATTTAAATGTGAAGGATAAAGTGAAGTTCTCTGACCAAATAAAAAAGAAAGTTAAAAATCTAAAGCCACTTCATTAGGATAAGTATGAAAAAAGTTTTGTTTCTTTTATGTTCTTTTCTTTCGCCGCTTGTATTTTCTCAAGCGACCTCAGGAGTGAGCCTGCCCGGTTTGAGTGTTAACTTTGGACAGGGAGTTGATCTTGTTGATACCATGCAGGTATTAGCTCTTTTTACTATTTTGACCCTAGCACCTGCCATTATTATTCTTTGTACATCCTTTACTCGTATTATTGTTATTCTTTCCTTTATGAGGCAAGCGATTGGAACGCAAAGTATGCCGCCTAATCAATTATTAGTCGGTCTCGCTTTGTTTTTATCCGTTTTCGTTATGATGCCAACGGGGAAAAATATTTATGAAAAATCAATAAATCCTTATATGAATAAAACCATTTCAACCACTCAAGCATTGACTGGGGTTGAGTCAGAGTTGAGACTTTTTATGCAGTCTCAGGTACGAAAGGCTGATATTGGTTTATTTTATGATGTTA
>JABJPQ010000659.1 GCA_018663815.1 Halobacteriovoraceae bacterium
CATAATCTTTCTCAAGTGCCCACTTAAAACCTTTGATATAAGCAGTTCCTAGACCTAACTTGCCAGTTCGCTCAATGAGGTTGAGGTTTGGGTACTCTGTTTGATATTTTCTAATGACATCCGCTGTTCCATCTGGAGAACCATCATCAATGAATAGCACATGTAGAGTTGGGTAAAGAGAAAAAAGAGTTTTTATCATTTTTTCAATATTATCAATCTCGTCATAGGTTGGAATAATAAGTAGGCTTTTATGGAAAGGAAGCATTAGAAAATCTCACTTGCAATTTTAACAATATTATCAGATTTTCCCATTGAGTAAAAGTGAAGACCTGGTATTTTGTGTTCAAGCAGTTCTTTGGATTGCGCAGTTGCCCACTCAATACCAACTTGTTTAACGGCAGCATTATCTTGGCACTTCTCTACTGCGTTGACAAGATCATCAGGAAGATCAATATGAAAAATACTTGGAAGAACAGTTAATTGATTTTTACTTGCAAGGGGTTTTATGCCTGCGATTATGGGAATATTGATTCCCGCACTTCTACATTCATCTACAAAGTGAAAGTACTTCTTATTATCAAAAAACATTTGGGTCACAATGTATTCAGCGCCTAGATCAACTTTTTGTTTTAGGTATTTTAGGTCTGTATGAAAGTTTGGTGCTTCAAAATGTTTTTCTGGGTAACCAGCAACTCCAATACAAAAATCTGTTGAAAATGCATTTTCAACTTCACTGTTTAAATACTGCCCACTATTCATTGCCCTGACCTGTTCAATAAGGTCTGAGGCGTAGTTATGTCCACCTTCCGTAGGAGAGAATTGGCTTTCGGTTTTAATCGCATCACCCCTTAAAGCCAGTACGTTATCAATGCCAAGAAATTGAAGGTCAATAAGGGCATTCTCAGTTTCCTCTTTAGTGAATCCTCCACAAATGATATGTGGGATAGTATCAATATGAAACCTATTCATAAGGGCCGCACATATTCCAACTGTTCCTGGACGTTTTCGGATAGAGATTTTCTCCAGTAAACCATGTTCACGTTTTTTATACATGTACTCTTCGCGATGATAAGTCACATCAATAAATTTTGGTTGAAACTCCATGAGAGGTTCAATTTGTGTAAATAGCTTTTGGATTCCATGGCCTTTCATGGGAGGTAGAATTTCAATTGAAAAAATACTATCACCTTGGGCATTATTTATATGATCAACAACTTTTGTCATCTTAGTTTCCTTACAATTTAATCGTAGTTAAGTATTGATCTTAACCATTTTTCTGCCCTTTCAACAGAAATATTTTTTCTCTTTGCATAGTCAGTGACTTGGTCTTTTTCAACCTTTCCAACATTGAAATACTTAGCCTCTGGGTGTGAAAAGTACCAGCCACTGACAGTAGAAGCTGGTCGCATTGCACATGAGTCTGTGAGTTCAACGCCTATGCTTTGAGCATTAAGCAGCTTAAATAAAGTTTGTTTTTCAGAATGATCAGGACATGATGCATACCCTGGGGCTGGACGAATGCCCGTAAATTTTTCTCTGATAAGATCATGGTTTGAAAAATCTTCAGTAATCGCATATCCCCATAGTTCCTTTCGAACCATTTCATGCATGTATTCAGCAAATGCTTCTGCAAAACGATCAGCAATAGCCTTGATCATAATAATAGTGTAATCGTCTTCATTCTTTTCATATTTTTGTAAAATAGATTCTAGTTCAAGTCCAGCTGTAACAACGAAAGCACCGATATAGTCTTGATTACCAATCTCTTTTGGGGCGATATAATCAGCAAGACATTTATTTGTCGATGAAGCTTCATCCATTTTTCTTTGACTACGAAGCATGTGTAAATGTTCTTGTGGGCATACCTTTTCTATGTCATCACCAGCGAAGACTTCAATATCATCACCGATTGAATGAGCTGGAAAAAAACCAACTTTTGCTTTATTTAATATTATTGGAGACTCAATCAGCTCTTGAATTAATTGCTGTGCATCTGCATAGAGTTTTTTGGCCTCTTCACCGTACTTTTCATCTTCAAGAATTTTGGGATATGGCCCTTTAAGTCTCCACGCTGAAAAAAATGGAGTCCAGTCAATATAATTAACAAGTTCAGTTAGGGGGATATCTGAAAACTCTTTTACTCCTAGGTAGCTCGGCTTTTTAGTTTTGGCCGTCTTCCAATCGGTTGTAAATCTATTTTCTCGAGCTGCGCTTAGTGGAATAGTTGTTTGTCCCGATTTTCCTTGATATGAATCTCTCATCCCTTGATATTGTTCTTTTGTATCTTGATGAATCTTATCTTTATTTGTGAGTAACATCTGAGCTACGGGAACACTCTTTGATGCATCAGTAACATGAACGACAGTTCCGTTATAATGAGGATCAACTTTAACGGCTGTGTGAATACGACTTGTAGTGGCCCCTCCTAAAATGATAGGAATATTAAATTTTTGTCTTTGCATTTCCTTAGCAACATCCACCATCTCGTCTAAGCTGGGAGTAATTAAACCTGATAGACCAATGATATCTACTTTTTCTTCAATGGCCCTTTTCAAAATATCTTCACTAGGGACCATGACACCCATATCAATAATTTCAAAATTGTTACAGCCTAGAACAACGGAAACAATATTTTTACCAATGTCGTGAACATCACCTTTAACAGTGGCCATTAGAATTTTTCCATTACTTTTTCTTTCATCTGAGTCGTGATCAATAAAAGGATTGAGATAGGCGACTGCTTTTTTCATGACTCTGGCAGATTTTACGACTTGGGGTAAGAACATTTTTCCAGAGCCAAAAAGTTCTCCGACAACATTCATACCATCCATCAGAGGACCTTCAATCACCTCGAGTGGTTTAGAAAAAAGATGGCGTGCTTCTTCAACGTCTTCATCGATATATTCAGTAATTCCTTTAACAAGTGCGTGTGAGAGTCTGGATTGAACTGGCTCTAATCGCCAAGCTTCATCTTTTACCGCAGCTTTTTTCCCTTCTTTTCCGTGTAAGGCCTGGGCATGATCAAGTAATTTTTCTGTCGCATCTTGATTGCGACTTAATACAACATCTTCACAAAGATCACGGAGAGTTGGCTCAATTTCATCGTAAATCTCTAGCATGCCGGGATTAACAATTCCCATATCCATACCTGCTTTAATAGCATGATATAAGAATACAGAATGTATGGCTTCTCGAACAATATTATTGCCACGAAAAGAAAAAGACAGATTACTAACACCACCACTTACTTTAGCATGGGGGAGGTTTTCTTTAATCCACTTAGTCGTATTGATAAAGTCCACACCATAGGAGTTATGCTCGTCAATACCCGTGGCAATGGCTAAAATATTGGGATCAAAAATAATATCTTCAGGTGGGAAGTTAATTTGTTTAGTTAAAAGATCATAGGCACGTTTACATATTTCAATTCGTCTCTCAAAAGTATCTGCTTGGCCTTTTTCATCAAATGCCATAACGACCGTTGCTGCTCCATATTTTTTAACTAAGTTAGCATGGTGTAAAAACTGAGACTCACCTTCTTTTAATGAGATGGAATTCACAACGCCTTTTCCTTGTACGCATTTTAAACCGGCTTCAATAATTTCCC
>JABJPQ010000612.1 GCA_018663815.1 Halobacteriovoraceae bacterium
GATTGTGAAAAATTTTGGATTCAGAAATTGCTCTTTGGAGAAATGGATGGTTATGATGCGAGACTATGGGGATTTGGGTTTTAATAGGAAATGTTCTTTGTGTTTAGTTTATGAGTAGTAGTTTGGAATGTTTACCCACCACCGACCGATGACAACCGATGAAAGAAGAAATTGTAAGCAAGAATAATTTAGAGGTAGCGAACTTTTTTAAGAGGGATTTTTCTTCAAAACTTTTGAAAATTGACGGTAGAGAGAGACGAAATTTACTTGAGGAGATGATTGACAAGATTGTCTTGAGAAGTGACGGTATGATGGAAATTCAATGGGTTAATGGTGATGTAGGTGAAATAAAAGACCAAAAAAAAGCCGACACAGTGGACGACAAATTTTTGTATTCAAACGAAAATGGCGGGCTACCTAATCTCAAATCTCAACTAGAGTTTCCTCCACTACAACTTATTGTAAAGAAAGAGTTTTTTCCAAAACCAAGATACAAAGATAAAGATTTCCTCCACCGTAAATATGTCCTAGAAGGTCGCTCTGTACGGCAAATAGCAGATGAGATTTTTTCCTCCAGAGAAGCTGTTAGAGTGAATTTAATGAAACACGGAGTCAAATTAAGAGAGCCAAATCAACATCACGGCAGACCTGCTCAAATTAAATATGGCCATAAGGCTTTCAAAAATGAGGTTGTAGAGCATTTTAAGGAACAAAGAGTAGTTAGAGCCGTCAATGAGATGAAAGAGCAGGGTATGAGTCTGAGAGCGATTGCCAGATCGTTACAAGAGTTAAAGATACCAACTAAATGTCGTGGGAAGTCATGGCATCCAGAGATGGTAAAACGAATTATTGTTTAGTTTCGTTAATTGCTTTTTGAAATGCAGTAGGAAAATTATTAAGACCTTTTAGGTATTCTGCGCCTAGCATTGAGATTAGTGTCTTATTCTTTTCTTTCCACGTTTTTAGAGCATCAAGCATTTTATCAGAGTTATCGTGAACATCTTGTGAGTATTTGAATAATTCTAAATCAGCTTTAATATTTGATGAGATCGCATTTATTGTACAGTTTATATCATAGTCATTCATGAAAAAGGGATAGCCAAAAGTACAGATAGGGGCCATGTAAGCAAACCGAGAGAAGTCAAAGTCGTATATAATTGGAAACATTTCTCCTTTTATATTTTTAAACATCTTTGAGTTTTTTTCACCAAAGTAAATATCTTTGTGCCCAGATGCATCTATAATGTGTGAAAAATACCCTGGAATACCATAATCATAATTTGAAATAAAAAGTTCAAAACCATTAACTATACTTACTAACTCAGAGTTTGTTTGGGATGGAATTTTATCAGCTAGTTGAAGAAGGTCTAAGATTTCAACATATTCAAGGTTCAACCTTTTCTCAAGTGATTTTTTTGGTTCAAGTAGGAAACCGTATTGTTCATAATTTGGATAGGTATTAGAAGTATCAATATATTTAATTTTTAAGAGTCGTGCCTTAAAACCATAGTCTGTTACTTCTTCATATAATTTATAAATTAGATAATTGGCAATGATTTGTTTGTCTTGCTCTTCATCATATTTATTTTCAAGACAAGTTCCCTTAGTAAATAGTTTAATCTTTTTTATTCCAGAAAACTGAGTGCCCTTGTTCTCTTTTTTATTAAATTTTAGTTTAAGTTGAGGTTGTTTGCAGTCAAACGAACCTTTTCCTCTCGAAAGAACTTGTACTTTATAGGACTTGTTATCTAATTGGCTCGTAAATTGACCCTCAAGGCCTTCTTCTCTTAAATTCTCTTTATCTGCTTGTAACCGTGCAATGTCATACTTCAACTCAACATTGATAATTGAACTATCATCAAATAATTTTGCGGCAAAGGCATTGCTGAAAGTAAAAAATAAGACAAGTGATAAGGTATATTTCATATTTAAGTCTTAATCCAACCCTAGAGGTACAATCATTTCAGCATCAACACAGTTTGCAACCTTAGCTGAGCCAGATTCAGTTGAAATCATATTACTCTGATCATCGAATGACTTACTAACTAAAGTAATTTCAAACTCATTAACTTTAGAGTCAAAAGAGATATTTGCATCTACCGAAAATATCTTTTTATCTTCGTCAGTTTCAACGGCACTTGATGATTTAACTGTTATCCCTGTGGCCTTGTATATTCCATCATTCTCTGATGAGTAAGAAAGGGTAAAGAAAATTTCTCTTTTACCTATTGTTATATTTGGTTCAACCGATTTTTTATCAGCATTTACAGTATATAATTTATGGTAAAGAGGCTTTTCAGGACTTTCTTTTGAACGATCAAGATAAAAGACTTGAGACTTGTCACCGGTATCTAAGTTTTCAAGTTCACACTCAAAACCCGCTTTTGGTTTTTTAAGGTTTGCTAAGATTTCCTCAGACTTTGAAGTATCAGGCTTAGGTACTTTAACGTCTGTTTTTGATGTTTTCTTTTCACACCCAATCATTGTCAGTGTAACTAAACTAGCAAGTAATACTGGTTTTAAATTCATTGGTAGGCTCCGGTATAATAAATTATTTAACAAAGACATATACCAATTGATACGGTTTGATTGAAGGTATTTGGTACGATGGAGTAAAGATTACATGCTCTTACGGCTTACAATTATTTGGGATTTTATTGAAATTAAAATACAAATATAGTTCATAAAAAATCACTGTGGAATATTGACATCTGCTAAATAGATACCATCTTAATATAGTCGGGTAATGGATAACCTTTATCGACATAATTTTAGTGACTTAGCTAGGAGGGCAAATTGTCGGTGAGCTATATACCAGATAAAATAAAGTTTATGCTGTGGGGAAGATCAGCAGGAAGATGCAATTATTGTAATTCTCAGCTTTATATGGACCCTTTAACCAAATCAAAATTTAATACTGCATATATTGCGCACATTGTCGCTGATAAACCAAATGGTCCTCGAGGTCATGAAAAAGACTCCGAAGTATTAAAATCTTCTTATTCAAACTTGATGTTGATGTGTGATGTTCACCATAGGTTGATTGACAGGGAGGATGTCACAGGCCATCCAGTAGAACTGCTCATGAAAATGAAGGAAGACCATGAAAACAGAATCTCAATTCAGAGTGAGCTAACTAACGATAAACAAAGTCATGTCCTACTATACGGTGCAAAAGTTGGCCACCATTCAAGTCCGCTTACTTGGCAAAAAAGCTATGAGGCTATATCTCCAAAGAAATTTCCAGCAGATATTAATCCTATAAAAATTGGCCTTGATAACAGTGCAACAAGAGATGATGAAGAACATTACTGGTCACTTGAAAAAATTAACCTTGAAAAAAACTTCCAGCGTTTAGTTAAGTCACAGCTTAGTGATGGCCATATAAAACATTTATCTGTTTTTGCTATTGCTCCTCAACCCTTGCTTATTGAATTAGGACGGCTAATCTCTGATTTTGTACCATCTGATGTTTATCAGTTAAAGAGAGAGCCATCAACGTGGTCATGGGTTGATGGAAAAGATGTAGCGTTTTTAATAACAGAGGCAAAAGATAAAAGAGTAAATGTAGCCCTAAATATTTCTTTAAGTGGCAATATTAGTGATGAAAGAATAACAGATGTATTAGGTGAAGATACATCAATTTGGACATTAACTATCAATGATCCACATAATGATTTTTTAAAAACTCCAAAGACGTTAGAGTCCTTTAGACAGACAGTTCGAAAACTTTACAACGAAATAAAAAGGGTACATGGACAAAACACTATTCTAAATGTTTTTCCAGCAATGCCAGTGTCAGCAGCTGTTGAATTTGGAAGAGTTTGGCAACCAAAAGCAGATATGGAAATGATTATATATGATCAAAATAGAAATAGAGATGGTTTTATTAAAACAATAGAAATTCAAAACACGGAAAGAGAGTAGGAGAAGTATATGTATAAATTAAGTTCTAAAAACTTAAACCTTATGATGGAGGAAATCTATACAGATTTAGATGTTCCATTAGAATTAAAAAAGGAAGCGGAGACGAAATACCTAAACTTGGGTGAATGGCTAAATCAAGATTCACAATCAAAGTTTAAATCAGACTCTCAACTATATATTCAGGGCTCAACTTTATTAGGTACATCAGTAAGGCCTATAAAGAGAGGTGATGAGTATGACTTCGATCTTGTTTATAAAAGAAATATTAAGAAAGATGGTATATCTCAAAAAGATTTTAAGGACCAAGTGGGTGAACAATTAACTCGGTATATTCAATATTTAAAAGATGGAGGAGAAAAAGATATTCCTTTTCTTATTGAAGGGAAACGTTGTTGGACTTTGCAATATAAAGGACGGTTTCATATTGATGTATTACCAGCGTTACCAGACCCTGAACCTGAATATTTAATGGATCCAGAAGATGGATTAATCATCACTGATAAAGAACTGACTCAATGGCAATTTAGTAACCCGAAAGGTTATCACTCATGGTTTAAAAAATCGATGAGGTATGCTTTAACAGAGTTAAGAAACTCTTTAGCGAAATCTGATGGAGTTGAAGTCGAAGATGTTCCTCAACATAAAACTAAGACAACCCTACAAAAAGCGATTCAAATTTTAAAACGACATCGTGATAGTACCTATATGGGGAGTAAAGATGACAAGCCTATATCAGTTATTATTACGACTCTAGCATCCCATGCTTATAATAATAGTGATAATCTTTATGTTGCATTAACAGAGATTGTTAAAAATATGAATAATTATATTGAAGATCGAGATGGTGTTTACTGGGTAGAAAACCCAATAAATAAAAAAGAAAATTTTGCAGATAAATGGGAAAGTAATCCAAAAAGAGCGGAAGAAATGTTTCGATGGATTGAGTCAGCAAACAAGGAATTTGAGTCTTATCAAAATGAAACGAATATTGATGTCATTACAGAATCACTTGAGAAATCTTTTCGTCTGGACAATGCTACGGCAATCACAGGAAAAGCTAAAAAACGAGAGGGCCTCGCAGTAGCCGCAAAAGCAGTTGAGGTCAAAACTGATCCATGGAGCCACTCAGGAGATAGTTATTAAAGATGAGTTTATTTTAGACATCAAGGAGTCTTTAAAAGAATACAAAGGTTTTAAATTTTCAAGTTTTACCTCAAAGCCAACGGTTATTGGTCAATGGGAAGTTAAGTTTGAAGGAGTGGTATATGAAACCTATGATATAAAGATAACTTTTGATGGCTACCCTGAGCATTTACCAAAGGTGTATGAGACTTCAAATAAAATACCCCATGAAGAAGATATGCATTTTAATCCTCCTGATTGGCATGCTTGTTTGTTTGTTTCGCATCAACGGTGGGAAGTTTTTCCTAAAGGAAGTTCTTTCTTAACTTTTTTAAAAGTGCCTGTTCATAATTTTTTCTTAGGTCAATCTTTTTTTTCTATGTATGGACATTGGCCTGAGGGTAGAGAGAGAGGTCACGGAAATAAAGGAATTGTAGAATACTATCAAGAATTATTCGGCACAAAAGATAAAAAAATTATTTATTCTTTGCTAAGAGAAACATTCGAA
>JABJPQ010000111.1 GCA_018663815.1 Halobacteriovoraceae bacterium
CTTTTTTCTCCAATTTTTGGTTTTTGCAAATTAATTTTGAAGTAAAAAGGACGGGCCGTACAGGCCCGAGGATATATTTTCTTAGATTCTTACATTTAATCCCGAACTCAGGTTAATTAAGGTTTGAGCAGAAGAAGGGAATGTTTAAAGACCTATAATTGGAGGTTTCAGATGAAACTATCAGCACCTATTCACATTTTAAAAAGTAAGGCTAAATCTCTTAAAAAGTCAGAGCTAATTACCATGACCGAGGCTTTAGACAAAATTGCTAACAAGGAAGGTTTTGGCTCCTGGTCCTTGCTACAATCCAAAAGCAGTGATGTATTGCCAAGATCTTATGATGAAATTTTAGACTTCTTTAATGGGGGAGACTTAGTTCTTATTGGAGCAAGACCTAGCTATGGTAAGACTAGCTTTACCATAGGTCTTTTTGTTAAAGCCATCCAACTTAAAAGATCCAAGAGTTATTACTTTACTCTCTCAGAGACTCATAAGGATGTTGCTGGCCGTATTGGTATTTATGATGGGTATATAGGACGCAATGATGAACTCTTTGAATTAAATTACTCGAACGATATTTGTGCTGATTACATAATAAGTCATACCAAAGGTGACATTGGTAATAACTCTGTCATTGTGATTGATTATTTGCAACTTTTGGATGAAAAAAGAATCAATGAACCACTACAAGTTCAAATTGAAAAATTAAAAAAGTACGCAAAAGAAAAAAACTGCATCATTATTTTTATTTCTCAAGTTAACCGTGAGATAGAATATCAAAATGATCGAAGACCAACCAAGGATGATATTAGGCTGCCTAATCCACTTGATATAAGCCTTTTAAATAAAATCATTTTTTTATTTCGTGAACAAGATGATTCAAAAGAAGTAGAAGTTTCTTTTTCTGGGAAGTTGGAACATTTATTTAAAATTGGTTGGGACAGAGGGGAGACTAAGTTTTTTTAATTCTGTTCAAATAAAGAGAGGGCCCTTGCGGGGGGCCCTACTTCAGGCTAAATATTATAAAGTCTTTAAGACCTCGTTAATTCTGTCTTTAAAATCTGAGAATTCATTTTGAAAATCTTTTGGAGTTAACGAGTAATCAATCTCTGGAGCTACACCTAAGTTTTCAATCGGAGTATGATCTACTCGATCAGCAAGTGAACCTGTGTAGTTGAAAGTGCCAACTCCAAGTTGATTAGGAATGTCCTGGCTTAAAACATACCCACCAGCGCCGGCAGTTCTGATACCCATAATTGTTGCGCGTTTATTGTCTTGCATGATAGCAGGAAAGAAATCTCCCCCAGAAAAGTCTAGTTCATTAACCAGTAGTAAAATTGGTTTCGTATATTGAACTTTTGGATCTGGGTTAATTTTGTCAACACCATAAATAAAGTAGGGAGAAGTTAACTTTTTTCCTTTGTTCCATTCATCGATTTTAAATTGATAATAAGATTTCATAAACTCAAGAAATGTCATCGAGAGTGGATAACCACTAATTGTTTCTTCGTTATCCATAACCTTTTTAAGGTCATCCATTGTTTTGATCTCTTCAAGTTCTTTTAGTTTGTCAATCGCTTCAATGATTTCAGCCTGGTTAATTGCCATATAATGCTTTGGAGCGGCTAAGGGCTTATCAGTAAGCACAGAAACGAGAGAGTAAAGATAGAAAACAGATCCACCTGGATTATTAAGCTGATCAATAACCAACTTATCCGTAGTTTTTAAGAATTTTTTTATTATCTCTTTGAATTCTTTCGATTCTTTTTCTCCAGCACCATAGCTAGGAATTCTTATATACCCTATTAATTCCTTTTCTGAGTTTAGGTAAATATAGGCATCAAAAGAAGACTCTTCACTGGACGACCAAATCTTGGTTCCAAGTTCAGGTAGGTAACTTTTTTTACCACCTAAGCTAAATAAGTTATCTTCTTTTGCTTGCTTTTCTAAATCTTCAGAAATTGCAGTGGTCATTTTTAGACTTAAAAGACTTTCGGCAAAGCTTTTCTTTTCAGCTTTCTTTGTTAGGACCTTTGCTTTTGTATTAAGAACAAGTTCTTTTTCATATTCCCAAATTAATTGTTGAGAATGTTCTTTATCATCTTTTTTTATTTTTAGCGTAACTGGACCTTGTGGAACAGTGTGAGCTCGAGAGGCAGATCTAGCGGTTAAAATCATTTCCGCTATTGCTTGGTCTGTTTTATCTGCGTTTCCACCAAGAGTGCTTTTTATTTTATTTACTATCTCTGAGACTTTTATGTCATTCATTTCGAGTAACTCATCTCCCAAGTCGAATGGAAAGCTCTCTTTTGGTAATTTCGTACGATCAATATAGACAAAGAAAAATCGGCCTTGGCTCCCTCTAATCATGAATGGAAGAGTCGCTTTTTCAGTGGCAAAAAACCTTACACTGGTGTGATAGTCTTTCATTGAAAGAATAAAAGAATTAACAATCTTGTGGTATTCAGATAAGGATATTTCTTTAGCAAGAATTTTTTCTCGAGCTATTGAAACTTCTGCTTGAAGAGTCCAGTTACTAAATTCTTTTTTCCATAAAGCAGGTGCATACATTGAGTCATATATACTTGCTATTGATCCTAATGTTGTGATCATCTTTTTCTGTGTGTCTGTTACTGCTTGAGCATTAATTACGCACATCAGTGCTGAAAATAGTATTACTTTTTTTATCATAGTCTCTCTCCTCGCTAGATGAGTTAGGGAGTATCAAACTGGCAATCAAGTGGCAATGGAGATTGGGAAAATGGATTAATTTAAGGAGAAATTAATACGAGACTCGATTTTGTTAAAAAAAATTGGTGAGAGCGTCATTGGTTGAAAACTTTTGTCTCTGAATTAAGGTCCCAAAACTAGGTTTGTTCTCTATTTCATACAACTGCTCTTGTTGGACTAAGCAACCTTTTTCTTAGAGAAATTATTAATCTCATGCAATTTATTTAAAAAGTTTTGTTTTTGAGTAGTTGTTAAATTAGAATAGCTCAATCCTAAAATGTAACCATCACTATGCTTTTCCACTCGAAGTATATCAGCAACAATAGGATAGTCGAGAACTTCACCCATGAGACATACTTCACGTGATAAATGTAGTTTTGATTTTAATGCCATCCCATTAAGCGAATAATTATACACTTCAAATTTTGTTGTAATTGGCTCTATCACAGTGAAATTGACCTTCTTGTTGAAGGAGTAGTTTACTTCAGCCCCTTTCTTACCAGAAGAGAGAAGTTTTTCAGTTGCGAGGTCAATATTGTAATGAGATTGGTCACAGTTAAAAAATGGATCAACCTCCCAACTCTCAATCAATGAAGTCGTATGTTTGATGTGAATAAATTTTTTATCAAAATTAAAGCTCTCAGGGCTTAAGGTCTTTTTAACTTTATCAGAGATTAAGACGAAAAATGGCTCACATGCAGTTTCATACCGCTTGGCCATATTGACAACATCGCCAATCATAGTAAAATCAATACCTCCTTGTGGGTTTATATTACCAAAAGAAACAATTCCTTTATCAATACCTATTCGAGTTGGAAATTGAATTTCGCCTTCTAAGTAGAGATGAACTAAAGCCTTTTGAATCTGAACGGCACAATCGACAGCCGATTGTGCATGGTTAGGGATAAAGTTTCCTGTAAGTGTATATCCAAAATAACAAACGAGACTGTCGCCAACTGTCTTGTTAATAATTCCATTATGAGCATGAACGATTTCAGAAAGGATCGAGTTATAACGAGTTAACTTACTTACAAAGTTGCTCGGGTCAGGGTCTTCTTCGGACATTTTGGAGAAGCCTTTAATATCTGTGATCAAAACTGTAACTTTTTGTTGGGATGACTCTAGTGCCAGTTTTTTACCACCCTTAACGATATCATTGATGGTTGACTCTGAAATCATACCGCTTAGAGAAAATTGCATAAATTTCAAGCCTTCTTCTTTTTGACCGATAATATTGTAGACAATTGAGGCAACGATCAATAATTCAGCAATAGCACCAACAAAAATAAGGTACCTAAAGTTATAGTTATTTACCAACCCAATATAGTGTAATAAAAATCCAAC
>JABJPQ010000187.1 GCA_018663815.1 Halobacteriovoraceae bacterium
ATCATGATCTCCTCACTTGCGCAAGAAAGTATCGTCATTGATTCAATTTCAGCAGGAGCGAGTGATTACTTACAAAAACCTTTTGAAAAAGAAGTGCTTATAACTTCCGTAGAGAAACTTTTATCTTCCATTGAAGAGGTCTAAATGAAATTTAACATCGAAAATTCAAGGCAAGTACATCTTTCAGTTGGTTTAATTGACTCGTTAAATCGCTGTCTGATTGAAGAGCTTAATATTTACAACCATGCTTTTTTGCAATTAGATAGACCGCTTATTAAAAGCTCTTTTATCCATCCCAAAACTCGTTATGAGATTCCTGCAATATTTAAAACCCAGGGTGATATAAAAGGCTCCGTTGTCTGTCTCCTTGATAGTTACAATAAGCACATTAATGAGAAAGAAAAAGACTTTTTTAACTCTTTGTATACCGAGAGTATGAACATCTTATTAGGAAAGATCTTCACTAACCTAGAGAATAACTTTAACCTCAGTGCTACCATATCAAGCCCTCATGCATACAATGAAAAAGAAATGAGCAGCTTGCTTGAGAGTCACTTTAAAACAGAACTATTCAGTGTCGGGTATAAACTTATTTCTAACGGACAAGAATTTGATTGTCGTTTAATTTTTAATATTAATAAAAATAAACTTTTCGAGGCTTAAATGATTTCATTTCTTTTTAAATTCACCCTAGCATTCACTGTTAGTTTTATTATTTTGTCTTTTAAAGTTGATCACAAACCGCTTTTCCTGCATATCAGTGAATTTACTGGCCCTATAGGTACTGAAGTTCAACACTCATTTGGCAAGAGTATGAAAAGAAGTCTCAAAAAAACTCGTGAAATTGGAAAAGGCTTTTTTAAAAATGCTGATCCTAAAGTATTTAATGATCACATCAATTCTCAACAAAGCTCTCTTAATAGCAAAAGGGATAAAGAATTAATTCTAGAAGATATTAGGCAGGATGAGGCGCGCAAGTTGGATGAATTGATTAATAAAAATAACTAAAGAGCCCACGGGAAGAAGGACTCTTTAGTTTTGAGAAATAATTTTTTAAATTCTTATAGCGAATTTGCTTCAGAGCCTAACCCTTTGCCTTTCTTGTGACCAATGACATTGTTAGGTTTTGAAACTTCACCTGTACAGTTATTAAAGCCTGGTGCCATAGGCCGAAAGTCTGAGACTTGACCTAGAACTACTTCTGTTCCTTGGTCTACTTTTACTTCAGCAAAGGCAAAAGATGTACTCGCTAAAACAATTAATACTAATAATGATTTCATAAACTCTCTCCTGTTAATCTTATTCTTAGTGCCTTCTTATATGCATGAGGTGTGCCATGTTATAGGCGATCTAAGTAGCTGAAAAGATGTTTTGGTTGTGAAAGAAGTTTAGACGGTGACTAGAGTTTAGGCGAAAAAAAACCACTCAATCGAGTGGTTTCGTATTTAATATCTTGAAATTGTTATATGTCCCCGCGTACTAGTTTGCTAGTTTGTTATTACTTCGCCATCTTTATTATATATAATTGGTTTACCGTCTGTATCAAACTCTGGCTTTCCATCAACCCGACCTGTGTCACACTGAGGCTCTACTTTATCAGCAGGTGGTTCAATAGGAGCATTTTTTGCTCCAAAAGCACTCAAACTCCCACCAATCAACCCAAAAATCATCGTCATAAATAATAGCTTTTTCATATAAATCCTTCCTTCTTTCGTTTACATATTCAAGTTAACACCAGCTGGCTTAACTATGGCCAAAAGGTTTTGGAACGCCTGAGTCACCTGTAATGCCATTTTATGTCCCTGCTTAGACTCAACTCGCTTAATTTCACCGTAGTTATCATAAGCGACTTGAATTTTACCAACTTTCATCATTTCAATCTCAACTGGTTTGCCTAAAGAGTTGTATTTAAAAGACAATGTACGTCTCTTTTTCGTCTTAGTATCTTTATCCACCATTTTTTGAATCTTACCCTTACTATTATATATTAATAAGACAGATTTCCCTTTAGAATTATTAGCTTGCTTAAGATTTCCTTTTTTATCGTACTTAAAAGAGGTCGTACCACCGTTATTTACAACCTTAGAAATCTTATTATGCTTCTTCTCATAAGAGATTCTTACGAAATCTCCACGGGTTGAGTTCTTTTTTGTTAAAAGGCCTTTGTCGTTGTACTCAAAGTTAGTAACAACTTTTCCTCTGGCAATTTTTATTGGCAATCCACAACATGCTGAATAGATTGTCTCAGTTTTTACACCATTAATTTTAGTCATTATACGGTAGGTGTATCTTGCACCGTCTGGTTTAGCCTTAATTTCGTATTCATAACGATTAGTCACTTTTTTATTGTTAAAGCCTTTTTTCGTTACATCTGTCCAGTAATGATCTTTGGGAGATTTTTTGTTTGCACCATACTTATAAGCTGTAACTTCTCCGTTTCGATCAGTAATACTTGAGATAAAAAACGTTTTCTTTTCAAATGCCATTTTCATGGAATCTTCTTTAACGCCTTTTTTACGATCTGGATTATAAACAATTTTAGTTAAGTTATGGTTTGTATCGTACTCAAAAGCATATTTATTTCCACCAACATCTTGTGAGTAAATAAGGTCATCACCATCGTATTTAAATGATGCTACCTTGTCTTTAGCTGACCACATCTTTTTTACTTTGCCTGTTGAATACCATGAAAAATAAATTTGCTTAGCAAATGAGTCTTTGATTGAATAGAGTTGCTTTTTTCTATAAGTAAATTCAACAACATAGTTATTATTATCTTTAACTTTTTGTAAGCGGCCTTTTTTATCAAAATATTCTTTTTTACCGTCATTTGATTTTCGCATATAACCATCAGCAGTAACATGAACTTCTTGAATCCCTCTTTGATTAGAGTAAAGAACTGAGCCTTTAGCTATATTTGTTTTAACTCCAAATTTTCTAGCATAGACATGTCTTAACTCTGCATTATTGACTAATCGCTTTACGAGATTTTTTTCTACCGTAGCAGAAACAGCAGAGCGTTTTCTCATCGCACTTACAATTTTCATAGCAGCTTTTTTGGGATCTACAGAGTTTTTCGGACAAAACCTTGTTTTACCACCAGCACCGTGTTCATAAACAACGACACACCCGTCAGGAGACGTTGCAAGTTTTGTTTCAAAGATATTTCCCCATCCAAAACCAAACCAACCTTTCTCAGTCGACTTAGAGTTGTATGTCCTAGTCATATCTAAGCTCTTACCTGTCCCTGGAACCAATATATCAGTATATGATATATAAAAGTTACCATTTTTTAAGTTAACACCACCATAAGCTGTTCCAACTAATAATGTTGCTAAGAAAATAATTGCATTACTTTTAAAAAAATTCATCATTTCATCCCTTTTATACTGAGAATTTCTATTACTCTTTGTACTTATCGACCGCTATTAACAATACTTAAATATAATTTATGCTTTAATTTGAATTACCTTCCACATGAAGTAACCTCCTACAATATTTAGAAAAAGTGCAATTAAAAGCACGATATTTCCAACCAATGAGCCAAATAAATTGTCTAAAAAGGTTGGATCTGTAGTCGAAAAATATGCCCCCATAAGAAATGGCATAGAGGCTATCATACCCCCTTGCATTTTACCTTGGGCCACATATGTTTCAATCTTTTGCTTTAATCTAACCCGCTCACGAATAACATCAGCAATCGTGTCAAAAACTTCAGCCAGATTACCACCTGTTTCTCGCAAAATACTCACAGAGGACACAAACATATCATTATCCTCAGTTGGAACTCTTTTCGCTAAATTCTCAAAAGCCTCATCAAGAGTCACACCAATTTTTGTCTGTTGTAAAACGAGATTAAATTCTTGGCTAACAGGTGCCGGTAATTCTTCAACAACCATACCTATTGACTGAGGAACGGAAAGACCCGCTCGCATACCATTTGATAATAAATTGAGAGCATCTACCATTTGTGACTCATACTTTGAAATTCTTCGATTAACAAAATAATTCATCACAGGTTTGGGTAATTTCCAACCTAAAAAGGAAAAGATCACAGCGAGTATAATCCCGAAAGTATACATCCCAAAGAGAAAAAAGATTGAAAGAGTTATGGCCGATATTCCAAAGGCAAAGAACAGCAAAAGATAAGTCACATGATCTGG